>ONHE01000194.1 GCA_900317545.1 uncultured Prevotella sp.
AACCGCATGTACGGTGGTGTGAGAGGTCGGTAAACACGAAAATAGGAGATAAACACCTATAATTAGTGTTTACCTCCTACTCGATTTCGATAGATAAAAAGTCATTGTCAGGGGGCTTTTTTCCGCACATTCCGGATGGATCATTTGCCATCCCCGGATGCTTCTGACGGAAAAAGCGTATGGATCGTAGGCGACGATCTCGGGGTAAAACTTGCACCTGCTGATGTCGATTGACTGACAGGCACAAGGCCCGTCCCCGCAGTGGGTGAATGTGGAGCAGGGCTTTCAGAGCGTGTATCTCTGCTCTCCCGAGCGGCCCGCTGCAGGGCACGGATGCAGTGTCTATTTATCGGGATTCTGATATTTTTCCCTGATCTTTTTTGTCTTCAACAGCAGGTTATTGTAGTGCATGGCGTTGATCCCGGCAGCATTGACAGTCTGAAGTTGCTGTTTGCAGAAGTCATCAATTGCGTCGAGGTGCTTCAAGGCATAGAGGATGATATCGGAACGGCTGTATTTTACGTTATTATCCTTGGATGTGCCGGAAGGATTGATGATGAGTCCGATAAAGTCAACATAAGTCTGCTCAAGGCGCCGACGGAAGTTGTTGCCTCGCTCGTCGGTAGCATTCATGGGCTTCCATGCAGCATGCATGACGTCGTTGAGATAGTCTTCGAGCTTGTAAGGCTGGCTGGCCGAGAAGCTGTTGGTCATGCAATTGTAGAGCGCACCGGGCGAAAGAAGATAAGAAATGGTTGTTGTTGCCCGGGTGCTGAACTCATCGTCGGCGTCGACCCCAACCTTGTTGACGATGCGGTCAGGATATAGCCAGGTGGGAATCGTGAATACATGGCGCCCCATCCAGTCGATGGCCTGTTTCTGGAGCGTGGCCGGCACGATGTCGTTCATGCGGTCAGACGGCCAGTTGTTGATGTATTTTCCGTTGATGTTGCGCTGTACATGAAGGACGTAGCGCATGAACTGCGTGCGCACGTTGCGGTACATCGTGTTGAGATCATCGGTTTGGCCGTCGGGTTGTGCCGTCCATTTCTCAATATTCTGCATGACCCGCTGGAGATTCTTTATGCCATAGTCAGACGCCTCCATGCTGTTGTCACCTAAATCTTCAGTCTGTGAGCGGGGATCCATGCCCTTTCCCTCGTCGCCTACATATCGAAGCCGTTTGTTGGAAGAGAGTACTTTTGTGACCTCAGTGCGCAAGGCTTTCTTCTCTGCGAACTCATCTGCGAACTCAGGGCGATACTGATAGCCCCACTTGATGGCCCACTTGTCATAGTCGTTGATGCGTGGGAAGAGGCCAGACTCGCTGATTCGGTCCTCGGGTTGTGCCACGTAGTTGAAGCGTGCATAGTCCATGATGCTGGCAGTGTGTCCATGTCGCTCCACCCAAGCTTTGTCGCGCAGTTTCTCCACCGGTGTGGCGTTGCTGGCGATCATGTTGTGCCTCAGACCTAAAGTGTGTCCCACTTCATGGCTTGACACGAAACGGATGAGCTTGCCCATCAGGTCTTTGTCGAACTTCATGGTCTGGGCGCGCTTGTCGAGCGGCCCGCACTGGGTCATATACCATTTGGTAAGCAGGTTCATCACGTTGTGATACCAGCAGATGTGACTCTCTATGATCTCTCCGCTGCGGGGATCAACGATGCGCGGACCGTATGCATTCTCTTTCTCTGAGGGCAGATAGCGGAGGAAGCTGTATTGTGCGTCATCCGGACTGATATTGCTTCCTTTAGGCACTTCTTTGCCCACGATGGCATTCTTGAATCCTGCGGCCTCGAAAGCTTTGTTCCAGTCATTGATGCCCTCAATGAGATAAGGCACCCATTCCTTGGGAGTGGCCGGATCGATGTAGTAGACTATTTGCTTCTCTGGCTCCACGAGCTTTCCCTGTGCATAGGCTTTTTTGTCTTTGGGGACAAGCCGATAGCGCGAGATAATGGCATCTTTCTTGCTGGTCTCACGGTCACTGAAGGTGACGATTTGGTTGTTGAAATAGCCAACACGTTCGTCATCCAGGCGAGGACGCATCGGTTTCTCGGGCAGTTGGACGATACTCGTGTTGAGGCTAAGTGTGGCGAATCCGTCGCGTGCGGCCATCGTCTTGCCGGCAGAGACTGTATAGGTGCGAAGTGTAGACACCTCTACGTTGATGGGATAGGTCTTGATTGTGTCAATATAGGAACGGTCATCCAGGAGTCCTCCGAGCTTCACCTGGTTCTTGTCTGACGGGGTGAAGCCTGCAATCTTGTTGTCAGCCTTGAAGAGTCTGGTCACATTGACCAGCATGTCACCCGTTTTGCTGTTCTTTCCGATGATGTCGAGTTTGAAGACAATGGGGTCGACGGTAGACCGCTTGACCAGTTCGGCAATCTTGTCTTTAGGATTTGCCTTCTGAGAATGAGCCCATGAGCGCACGAGAAGCGTCTTGTCGTCATAGCGTTCGAAGTAGATCGTATTGTCATTGACTTTCTCTCCGCCTAACATGTCAAATCCTTCGGGTACGGAGACAAAGCGTGTCACAGTCAGGAACAGACGCCCAAGTGCTTTCTCGGGGATCTCGAAATACCAATCTTTTTCTATATGGCGCACGCTGAAGAGGCCTTGTTCAAACGATCCACCTTTCTTGACGAGCTTCTCGTAATCGCTTTCTTTCTTCTTGGTGGCATCGTTCTTGTTCTGGTTCTTGAGACTGTCTTTCTTGATTACGGTTGTGTCATTGGCTGCGAAAGACATAGGACGGGCCACTGCGAGTGTGGCCGTGCAGGGCAGCATGATGCAGATCATGCTAATAATTAGTTGTTTCATTGTTTATGGATTGATTATCTTCTTTTGCATAATTGGAGGGATGCGATGGCCAGATCATCGATGTAGCTGCTGGTCACAGCCGTACATGCGGAGCGAGAGCATGGATCAACAGCCTGCATGTCTCTCTCTTTCCTTGGAGAGAGACCGAAGGCGAACTTCCGATCTCGCTCCAAGGGAGTTCTTGGAATGGCTTATTCGTTGTTTGTCATGTTCGGGTTTTTCTCTTTCACATCTACCGGGAACGGTATGATGTAGAGTTTTGAATCGGGCGCCAAAGTGTAGGTTCTATGCTCCACATTGGCATCCACGAGCGGGAAAGTACGTGTGAGGGTCTTCTGATAGGCTGGTTCAGTGTTGAATCTTTTCAGGTCCCAGAAGCGGTGAAAACCAAAGAGAAGCTCGCGGCGACGCTCATCGATGACGTTCTGCATGGCCTCTTGCTCCGTTGGAGGTATCGTCAGGATGGCCTTGCTGCCTTCTATTCTTTTGCTGCGAAGCTGGTTAAGTGTAGCCGTAGATGCCTCTATCTGCCCCAATCTCGCTTCTGTCTCTGCCTTGATCAGATAGACCTCCGCCGTGCGGAGACCCACTGTGGAATAGAAAAATTTCGTGTAACCGATGCTTGAATTCCATAAGGCAGCACCACTGCCTTCGTCAAAGAATGAGGGAGAATTACCTGAGGTCTTGAAAAAGAGATTCAAGCGCATGTCGCTGTCCCCAAAAAGCTTTACCAGTTCAGGGCTGATCATGCCATAGACATACGTGAGATTATCCGTCGATGAGCCCATGAAAGCATAGTTTAATACTTCTGGATTACCGCCTTTCGCGTAGGTCTTCACCTTCGAAGGGCCGCCTGCAGCCTTCAGGCCAACATAGTCAACGAGCTCGCTGCGCAGTTTGAGGCTGGCGTTCGCGGCGTCGTAAGCCTTCTGCCAGTCACGATGAAAGAGATAAACCAATGCCGCAAAGGCATAGCCAAAGGCTTTGTTGGGATGATATTCGTTCATTGGTGTCTCCTTTAAATCAGGCAGTGAAGCCTCGATTTCGCGGATCATGAAGTCATAGACCTGAGCTACGGAAGCTTTGGCAGGCCTGGCTTCCAAGTCGTATTTATCCATAATGGCAACGCCCCCGTCAGTACTGGCAGTCGCAGGATTGTAGGCTCGGGCAAATGTATTGACCGCCACGAAGTGGTCCCATGCACGCATGATGCGTGCTTCGGCCTTCGCCAACGTCTTGATAGAATCGGCTCCCCGGCTCTGGTCGACGTTTGAAAGCACTAAGTTCTCACGCAGAATGTATTGATAACAATTCTCATAGAGGTTGTTGTCGGATAATATGGAGCGGTCTCCAGACTCGTTGAAGGTGGTGTTGATCCCGTCCCAGCTGCTGTTTTCCATACCGATGACCGTGGATTCCTTGATCCAGCAGTTGTCGGAAAGCATGGCAAAGGCCGACGGATAGTAGGATCGTGACGGCATGGACACCAATTCGAGGTACTGATAGGCAGAATCGACTGTCACCGTACCGACCGGTCGGATGTCGATATAGTTGTCGCAAGCTGTGAGTCCAAAGGCAAGCGCACTCAGCAGAATATATGATATTTTAGGTTTCATCTTATGTCCGGATTAATTAGAAACTTGTTGAAAGTCCGATAGCAAGCGTCTTTGGCTGTGTCATGCTTCGTGAACCGGAATTGAGTCCGTATGTTTCGGGATCAATGTCATGACCGGCTTTGCACCATGTAAAGAGATTGTTGATCTGCAGGCTCAGCTTTGTCGCCCCCACACCGACAGCTTTTGTCCATTGGCGGGGTAGCGTGTAGGCTAAGCTCAGCGAACGCATTTTGATGTAATCGGCATCACGTACCTGAATATCGCTGTACTGCCACCACTCACTGAAGGTGCTTGCGTAGTTGCGGATGTTATTGTCCATGTCTACGTAAAGGCGCGGCACATTGTTCGTAGCGCTCCATCTGTTCAGAATATCGTTGGTGTATATGTACCAGTCAGACAGGCTTGCGGTGGACAATCGCAACTTGTTTCCGCCAGCATAGACAAAGAACATGTTGAGCTCAAGCCCGCGCCAAGCGGCATGGAGGTTGACCGAACCGTTAAAGGTTGGGGTATAAGTGCCCATGTTTACAAGGGATTCCGTACCCTTGAGAGATGATGTTGGGGTGACGCTCAATACATTTCCTTGGTCATCAAAAGTTGCCTGCTCCTTTCCGTCTTTGTCTATGATCACGGGATAGCCATTCACCGTGCGGCCGTAACGATAGGCCCAAAGCGTATTGAAGCTTGTTCCCTCCCAGTAATAGTTTGAACTTCTGATGAACAGCGATGCATAGTCGCTGTCACTGTGGTCTACTTTCAGCATCTTGTTGCTGTTGTGTGCATAGGTGAATGAGGCACTGATGTCCCAGTCCTTGTTGCTGTAGATGCGTCCGGTCAGGTTGAGTTCTACGCCTCGGTTTCTCATCTCTCCATTGTTGATGACCCGACTCTTGGCACCGATGGTTGGATCCATGAAGTGCTTTACGAGCAAATCGTTTGCGTGGCGGTTATAATACTCGATGCTTCCGTTGATGCGATTACGCAACAGACGGAAGTCAAGACCGACGTTGAACGTTGCTGTCTTTTCCCATCTTAGTTGCGGATTGGGGAGGTCATCGTCATTATAGTTGAGATAGGTCGTGCGGATGGGATTACTTTGTGTCTTGTATCGCGCCGTGAAGAAGGTCGTAGACGACTGGTCCACGTTGCCATTGACGCCGTAAGTGAGACGCAGTTTGAGGAAGTCAACCCACTTGACGGGTTTCATGAACTGTTCTTCGGAGAGTGCCCATCCGCCACCAATAGACCAGAGAGGATGCTTCTGCTGGCGTGTCTCGAGTCCGAATAGATCGGCTTCGTCCCATCGAATGCTTCCCGTCAGGCTATACTTATATAAATAGGTGTAGCCTGCATTGGCATAGAACGAGGCATAGCGATGGCGGGTAAGGGTCTGCGAGGTGGTCAGCCCGCCGATGGAGGCCCGCCGTCCTGTGATGCCGCTGGTCCATCCGTCAGTGTAAAGGCTGTTCCAGTCCATGCGCTCTGAAGTCAGGGAAACGGGATTATAGCCATACATCAATTGCTCGTTGATGCGCGGTTTCTTGTTTTGTCTGAACTCTAAACCGACGATAGCGTTGACGTCATGCGTTTTGCCAAACCGTTGGTTGTAGCTTAGCTGATTGCGCCACGTATAGCGACTGTAGTTCTGGTTAGACTGATAATAGCGTCCTCCGGCAGGAATGAAAGCCTTTCCGGTGTCGTCAAGTCCGGCATTATAGGTCATGCGCATGATGTAGTCATTCTCATCGTCGTAGGTTTCGCTACGCTGTTGGGCCCATTCATATTGGTACATCATGTTATATCGGAAGTATTTGAGAAACTGCGCTTCAAGGTTTACGAATGGACGGAGCAGGATGTTACGGTCGGAGCTGATGCCTTCGCCAAGTGCATCGAGCACGTTGAAACCGAAGCTGCGATACTTGTTGTTATCCGCCAACTGGCTGATGACTGATCCGTTGACCGCACTTCCAGTATAGCCGCCTACGTTCACATAGGGGCTGATGACTCGGTTACCGTCGGCATCGATGATGTCCTCATAGCGTTCCTGAAGGTTATAACCGTAGTTGTTTGGCTGATTGTCATGGGCCAGACGTGCGTTCACTCCGAGGGTGACATTGATCCATCTTGCGATATCGTATTTCGATTTGAGATAGATTCCGAATGAATTGTCCTTGTCGTTGATGAGTCTGTTCCTGTTACTCTCGAAGTTGAATGAGGCGAAATGGTTGCTCTTTCCTATGCGTTGTGACAGGCTGACGTTGTAACGTTGCGTCACGGCCGTGCGCCAGGCATTGTCCCGAAACTCGTTGTAATAATCATTGCCACGCCATTTGCTCAGTGTGGCTTGCACGTCTGACGCAGTCAGTCTGCCTTCATCGCGGTCGCGATAGAGCTGGAATAGGGGACGGTAATAATCAGTCGCGAAATTTTGGAAGAGTGTCTGTACACTGCCGAACTTGGCTACTTGCGCATTGTAAACGTCGGTCTGATAGTCAATGATGTCGCTTGTTGACGCCAAGTCGAGCCCCTTGAAACTTGGCTTTGTGGTGATATACCAATCTGCATTCACACTGACATTCACCTTGCTGCCTTTAGCTTGTTTTGTTGTCACGACGATGACGCCGTTAGCGGCCAGCGCACCATAGATGCTTGCCGCCGCCGCATCCTTCAACACGGTCACACTTTCCACATCATACGGATTGATCTGTGACAATGTCATGTTGGTCGGCATGTTGTCAATCACCACGAGCGGTTGGGTCCCGACGTCAGAAGAGAAGGTTCCGATGCCACGCAGAATAGGATTCATCTCGCCTGTGTTGGGGTTTAGTTCCATCCTCAGACCGGCCACCTGACCCTCTAAGGCCGACTCCAAGTTCTGGTGAAGCTGCCTGTTGATGGCCGTCGAGTCAACAAAGCCGAAGGCGGCAGTGGACCTTTCGCGGCTGATTTTCTGATAACCGGTCGACACGATGGTCACTTCGCCCAGTGTGTGGCTGGCATCTGTCATCTTCACATTGATGACTTTGCGGCTGGTGACGGATACTTGCTGGTCGTCCATGCCAACATAACGGAAGAGCAGCACATCATTGTCCTTGGCCGTCGTGATGCTGAAGCGGCCATTGACATCTGTTGTGGCAAAGATCCTGGCGTTTTTCACGGAGATCGACACGCCTACGAGCGGCTCACCATTGGGGTCAGTCACAGTGCCTGTCACTTTCTTCTGTGCGTAGACAGCAGTGCTCCCCCAGACAGCCAAGAACACTAACAGCAATCGCCATGTATGTTGTGACAGAATAATACGATTGTTCTGGTTGGATTTACTCATAAGATAATGGTTTCATGTGAAATAGTATTTAATGCTTGTTTGGGTTGATGCTATTCTATTGCAAATGTATATGAAATTTTGCGAAATATCACTAAGACATCTGGTTTTAACATATTTGAACGGGTCAAACCGGCCTGTGAGTCTGTCGAATATAAACGCACGGACTGGCGGTGAAGGGGTCTGCATTGTCCGAGGGAAAGGAGCGGCGGCGCGAGTTCGCATGTCTCTGCAGCTCATCCCATAATTATCGCGTGGCGAAAGCTATCATTCGGGCGCCCTATATGTATGCTTTGTGGATGGTATGTGTAATCGATTGATAATCAATGGTATATATCTTTTGTGACGTGACTGGCCCGCTCGTGGGGGTCAATGCTGCCTGTGAGGACATAAAAAAAGTGCATCGAGATCATTGTCTTGATGCACTCGCAAACTTATCTTGAACTCTTTCTGTCTTATTTAGTCTCCTTCATCACACCCTCGATATAGAGGCGGGTCATCTCCGGATTACCGTTTGTGCGGATCGTGACAGATTTTTTGAAATGGCCGGGGAATTTTCCTTTCCCGTTGTATGTTACTTTGATCACGCCGCTTTGTCCCGGTTTGATCGGTGTCTTGGGGTAGGAAGGAACCGTACATCCGCAACTGGCCACAGCCTGATTGATGATCAGCGGCGCCTGGCCTACGTTGGTGAATGTGAAAGTGGCTTCCTGTACAGGTTCAGACTCACTGAATGTGCCAAAGTCGTGTGTCAACTTTTCAAATTTAATCTGAGCAACGTTCTGCGCA
This sequence comes from uncultured Prevotella sp., assembly GCA_900317545.1. Classification (GTDB taxonomy): domain Bacteria; phylum Bacteroidota; class Bacteroidia; order Bacteroidales; family Bacteroidaceae; genus Prevotella. The sequence goes on from ONHE01000194.1 coordinate 8,557, forward strand.
AAGCTGTATGTCATGGCCGTGACAAGCATCAGCGTCAAAATCAATATTTTCTTCATTTTTTATCTTTTTAAATGTGATAATGTCTATTCCTGTGAGTATGGAATCGGTTGCAAAGTTATAAATAATATGGAATAGTCGTGCTATTTTAATGATTATTTTGAAGATTTATGTTTTTTAGCGGCGGAAAAGTCTGTTACCGATCGTGGTTTTCAAGAAGCGGCAATCCATCATGGCGCTGCTGGCGCATCATCCGGTTTTGCGATCTTGGCACAACGGGCGGAAGGACCATCGGTTTCGTTTTTTACCTGCTCTTGAGCAGTTTATAATACTCGGTGGCACCGAGCAGGAAGCATCCTGTGCCGAAGTCTTCAAAGTCAGGGATCTTCGTATAGCTCAGCGGTTGGCCTGCTGCCGGTTCCTTGCCCGTTCCCTGGACCCACCCGAGGAATCCGTTGGCGTGGACACAGTCTTTCTCCAAACCGTTCCAAGCACGGTCGCAGACTTTCCGGTAGTCCTTTTCCTTGAGGATGCCCTGGCGGAGTCCCCAGCTCATGCCATAGAGGAAGAGGGCGGTTCCGGTCAGTTCCTTGCCGCCGAAGGTGGCGGGAGAGACCAAGCTGACATTCCACAGTCCGTCCTCGCGCTGGCATTTAGCAAGGGCGCGGCTCATGAGCAGAAAATCCTTTTTCAGTTCCTTGTAGTGTTTGTCCTTTGGAGAGAGCTCGCCCATCACCCTGACAAGGGCGGCGTAGACCCATCCGTCGCCGCGGCTCCAGTAGCAGTCGTTGCCGTCTTTTTCCTTATAGGGCGGCACAAAGTCGGCATCCCGATACCAGAGACCGGTCTTCGTGTTGAACGTTCCGCCTCCACATGCGTTGCGGGTCCATCGATACAGTTTCATCGCATAATCCATGTAGCTGCGCTCGCCCGTCAGTTTGTACAACTTGGCATAGACCGGCATGGCCATCTGGATGGCATCGATCCAAGTCCAGTAGTCCACCTTTCCCGTGCTCATCTGGTGCTTGAGGTTTTTGATCACTTCGCTGATCATGTATTGATGCTTCTTTCCCGTCTGGATGTAGCGGTCGATGTAGGTTTGCTGGCAGCACTGGTCATCGGCATGAACGGTCGTGATTCCATTGCGTGCCGTCCATCTGTGGAACTCGGCCCACTTGTCCGTGTATTCAGCATAACGCTCATCAGGATCAACTTCATAGAGTGCCATCAATCCTTCGTAGTATACCCCTCGTGTCCACAGATTGCTGGGCCGCTCTCTGCCCACGAATGTCGGCTCTGTGGGATCGGCGTATTTTTTCATGAAATAATTGTTCGCCTTGCGGGCAGTCATCAAGACTTCCTCGGCCGTCTGGGCTGATGCCGTCAGGGATAGAAGAGCCGTCAGGCTCAGGATAAGCATTTTTTTCATATTCGTTTTTTCTGATTTGTCACCGCAAAGTTAGTAAAAGTTTTCTGATCAAGCCTATTTCCATAGATAAAAATGATTATCTGCCGATTAATTCATATTTTATTTGTCGATTTCGTATATTTGCAGTATTTTTGCAGCATATAAATTAATCAGACTATGTATAGGACAAATACATGTGGGGAGTTGCGTCTCTCTGACGCTGGCAAGCAAGTTAAACTCGCCGGATGGATTCAACGCTTGAGAAAGATGGGTGGTATGACCTTCGTAGACTTGAGGGATCGTTACGGCATCACACAGTTAGTTTTCAATGAGGCTGAAAACAAGGCCCTTTTTGACCAAGCCAATAAGCTCGGGCGCGAATACTGCATCCAGATCGTTGGCAATGTCAGCGAGCGCCAGAGCAAGAACCCGAATCTGCCAACGGGAGATGTGGAAATTTTAGTGAACGAATTGACGGTACTGTCACCGAGTCTGACGCCTCCATTCACGATCGAGGAGAATACCGACGGCGGCGATGACATCCGTATGAAATACCGATATCTGGATCTGCGGCGTGCTGCTGTACGGAAGAATTTAGAGTTACGCCATCGCATGACGATCCTGATCCGGAATTTCCTGGATTCGCGGAATTTCATTGAGGTGGAGACACCGATCCTCATCGGGTCCACACCAGAAGGTGCGCGTGACTTTGTCGTGCCTTCCCGCATGAATCCCGGACAGTTCTACGCCTTGCCCCAAAGCCCTCAGACGTTGAAGCAGCTGTTGATGGTGGCCGGATTTGACCGCTATTTCCAGATCGCAAAATGTTTCCGGGACGAAGATCTCCGTGCGGACCGTCAGCCGGAGTTTACACAGGTCGACTGCGAAATGAGCTTTGTAGACCAGGACGACGTGCTTGAAGTGTTTGAAGAAATGTGCCGCATGCTCTTCAGAGAGATTCGCGGAGTGGAGCTTCCCAAGTTGGAGCAGATGCCTTGGGCTGAGGCCATGAAGCGCTTCGGATCTGACAAGCCGGATCTGCGATTCGGTATGGAATTTGTGGAGCTCTTGGATGTGCTGAAAGGAACGGGGAGCTTCAGTGTGTTCGACAGTGCAGCCTACATCGGAGGCATCTGTGTGCCGGGTTGCGCCGGATATAGCCGTAAACAGTTAGATGAGCTGACGGAGTTCGTGAAACGTCCGCAAATCGGCGCCAAGGGATTGGTCTACATCAAGTTCAACGCCGATGGGACCGTCAAGAGCTCGATCGATAAGTTCTATTCCGCAGAAGTCCTCGCCGGGGTGAAGAAAGCAGCAGGTGCCAAAGACGGCGACCTCGTCCTGATCCTTTCAGGCGACAATGTGAACAAGACACGCGTCCAGCTTTGCGCATTGCGTCTGGAAATGGGTGACCGGTTGGGGCTCCGTGACAAGAATACGTTCAAATGTCTGTGGATCGTGGACTTCCCCTTGTTTGAGTGGAGCGATGAAGAGCAGCGCCTGATGGCCACCCATCATCCCTTCACCATGCCCAATCCGGACGACCTCCCCCTGTTGGAGGAACATCCGGAGCAAGTCCGCGCCAAGGCCTACGACTTTGTCTGCAACGGCATAGAGGTAGGAGGCGGCTCGCTGCGAATCCATGACACGCAGCTGCAAGAAAGGATGTTTGAGGTCCTCGGCTTCACGCCTGAACGGGCACAGGCACAGTTCGGCTTCCTGATGAATGCGTTCAAGTATGGCGCTCCTCCACATGCCGGTCTCGCGTTCGGTCTCGATCGCTTCGTCAGCATAATGGCAGGGTTGGACAGCATTCGTGATTGCATTGCTTTCCCGAAGAACAATTCTGGCCGCGATGTCATGCTCGATGCGCCCTCCGCTTTAGACCCCAAACAGTTAGATGAGTTGAATCTTAAGATTGATGTGCATCAAGCGTAGTTCTTGATGTATGTCAAGAAAAACATGTAAACTGCTCATTTACATTTCCTTTGAGCCTCTTTTCATGTCAAGAGATGATCATACTTCAATAAAATGTGTTAATTTTGCAGGCAGAAAGAATAACCCGTCGGGACGAAAAGACGGATAACTATTATTATTAAACATTATGGCAGAAAAGAAAGCAACAACCAAAAAAGCTGCGGCTCCTGCAAAGAAGAGCGCAGCAAAGAAAGTTGAGGTAGTAGTAAATGCTGAGAGTGTCGGATTCCGCGCAGGTGATGTCTATCAGGCTCTTGCAACTGCAGAAAAGGCTCTGACCATTGCAGAGATTGCGAAGGCAGCCAAGATCAGCGAACAGGAAACTCTTCTTGGAATGGGATGGCTCTTCAAAGAAGGCAAGATCAAGGATGAGGACAACAAGATTGTGCTCGCTTAAATAAATCCCCTACACTAAAGGAGCCACGATGCGTATGTGTCGCGGCTCTTTTTTTTTGAATGATGTCCTACGATCAAGAGATTCTCCACATACTGTTGGAAGCTGGAGACAACGGCCTGTCGGTCCGCAAAATCACCCAGCATCTTTACAATCGGAATAATACGTTTTTCGAAAGAGCGGATTTCGACGAGCTGCACCGGATCGTGGCCAAGACCCTAATCCGGAAAGTGAAAGATCCGAATTCGGCTGTAAGACGGACCGGGAAGCGGGGCGTATATTGCGTGCGGAAAGACCAATACTTCGAAGAGCGTTCCCTCTTTGATGACATAGGGATTAAGGATTGACATGCTTCATGCCGGAAAGGAAAACTGCAAATCCGGCAAATGTCATTCTTTCATTGAGAAAACAAGCAGATTATTTTATTTTCTCAAATAATTTTTCTAATTTTGCCCATTAACTTCTTCAATTTAATATTTATGGCACATGTAACCAATCACCTTGTTATCATGGCGGGCGGAGTCGGCAGTCGGTTCTGGCCTCTTAGCACTGCTGGTCGCCCCAAGCAATTTATCGATGTCTTAGGCATAGGGAAATCGCTTCTTCAAATGACATTCGCCCGTTTTCAGGATATATGTGATTTGTCAAACGTATGGGTTGTTACGAATCAGGCATACGTAGACGAGGTTCATGCACAGTTGCCGTCCGTCCGTCCTGACCACGTCCTCAGTGAGCCCTGCAGGCGCAATACGGCACCTTGCATAGCTTATGTCAGTTGGAAAATAAAGACGCAGGATCCCAATGCGAACATTATTGTCACTCCGAGCGATCATATCGTCGTCAATGAGAATGAGTTCCGCCGGGTGGTCCGTCAGTGTCTCCAGTTCACGGCAGAAACTGATGCAATCGTCACGCTGGGCATGAAACCCAATCGCCCGGAAACAGGTTATGGCTATATACAGGCTGATCTGTCGTCGCCCTCGGCCCGCAACCGGGAGATCTTCCGCGTAGACAGCTTCAAGGAAAAACCGGATCTTCAAACAGCCTTAGGGTATTTGCGGGAGAACAATTACTACTGGAATGCCGGGATATTCGTGTGGAACGTCAGCACGATCGTCAATGCGTTCCGGATCTACCAGCCATCCATCAGCCGCATATTTGAGAGCATGAAGGATGTCTACGGCACGCCCCAGGAGCAGGAAATCATCAACAAGCGATATCCGGAATGCGAAAGCATCTCGGTCGATTATGCCATTATGGAGAAAGCGGAGGAAATTTTTGTATGTCCCGCTGATTTCGGATGGAGTGACCTCGGAACATGGAGTACGCTGCTGATGCAAAGCAAGCAGGATCTTTATGGAAACGGTTGCATCGGCCAGAATATAAAGCTGTTTGACACGCATAATTGCATCATTCACACTACAGAGGAGCGGAAAGTTGTCGTCCAGGGATTGGACCATTACATTGTTGCCGAAAAAGAAGGAATCTTGTTGATCTGCAAGTTGTCTGAGGAGCAACGCATCAAGCAGTTTTGTGAAGACTAAGTATTCAGAAGATGAAGAAAATCGCATTGATATCAGGTATCACCGGCCAGGACGGAAGTTTTTTGGCCGAGTTCTTAATTGATAAAGGTTATGAGGTTCATGGATTGATCCGTCGCTCCTCTTCGTTCAATACGGGTCGCATAGAGCATTTGTATCTGGACGAGTGGGTGCGCGACATGAAGAAGCAGCGACTGATCAACCTGCACTGGGCTGACCTCACCGACTCTTCCTCTTTGATCAGGATCATCGCTGAAGTGAAGCCTACTGAGATCTATAACCTTGCGGCCCAAAGCCACGTCAAGGTCTCGTTTGATGTGCCGGAGTATACGGCAGATACCGACGCCATAGGCGTGTTGAGATTGCTCGAAGCAGTCAGGATATGCGGATTGGAGCACAGCTGCCGTATCTATCAGGCATCTACATCGGAGCTGTATGGCTTGGTTCAGGAGGTTCCGCAGAAGGAAACGACACCGTTCTATCCGCGTTCGCCCTATGGAGTTGCCAAATTATATGGTTTCTGGATCACCAAGAATTACCGCGAATCCTATGGTATGTTCTGCTGCAACGGTATTCTTTTCAACCATGAAAGTGAGCGGCGGGGAGAGAATTTCGTGACCCGGAAGATCACATTGGCCGCTTGCCGGATCGCCCAAGGCTATCAGGACAAGCTCTATCTCGGCAATCTTGATGCACGGCGTGACTGGGGATATGCCCGGGATTATATCGAATGTATGTGGCTGATCTTGCAGCAGGATGAGCCAGACGACTTTGTCATTGCAACCGGAGAATATCATACGGTCCGCGAGTTTGCCACTTTAGCTTTTCGATATGCCGGAATTGAACTGATCTGGAAGGGAGAAGGCGTCAGTGAGAAGGGCATCGACAAAGCCACAGGAAAGGTTTTGGTGGAGGTCGATCCTAAGTATTTCCGGCCGGCCGAGGTAGAACAACTCCTCGGAGATCCGACAAAAGCGAAGAAGCAATTAGGTTGGAACCCGCATAAAACCTCATTTGAGCAATTGGTGAAACTGATGGTCGATCATGACATGCGATTTGTGAAGAAGTTGTATCTCAAAGCTCAGCTTCCAGAATAAGAGGTCTTCATAATGCCGATGCGTATGTTGAACAAGGAAAGTAAGATATATGTTGCCGGACATCAAGGACTGGTCGGCTCTGCTATATGGAATAATCTCAAGAGCAAGGGGTATCTGAACTTAGTCGGAAAGACCCATCGCGAATTGGATTTGACGGATCAACAGGCGGTCAAGGCTTTCTTTGATGAGGAGCGGCCGGATGCCGTCGTGTTGGCTGCAGCTTTCGTAGGAGGCATCATGGCCAATTCTCTTTATCGGGCGGACTTTATCATGCAGAACATGAAAATGCAATGCAATGTGATCGAGAATGCCTATACCCATCAGGTGAAGAAACTTCTTTTCTTAGGTTCGACGTGCATCTATCCCAAGAATGCGCCGCAGCCCATCAAGGAAGCTGCACTCCTGACTTCGCCGCTCGAATACACCAATGAGGAGTATGCGATAGCGAAAATAGCCGGATTGAAGATGTGCGAGAGCTACAACCTGCAGTATGGGACTAACTATATTGCCGTGATGCCGACGAATCTCTATGGCCCCAATGACAATTTCCATCTCGAAAACAGCCACGTCATGCCTGCCATGATGCGCAAGATCTATCTTTCACGGCTTATACATGAAAGCGATTGGACCGGCATCCGGGCCGATCTGCGGCAGCGGCCGATTCATCCGAGCGACGAATTGCAAACATTGGTGGGTGAGGGAATTGTCGATGAGCGGAGTGGGGAGAAGCGGATTCTTGAAGCACTGCAATATTATGGCATTGACAACAATCATGTCCTTCTATGGGGTACGGGTACTCCCCTGCGCGAATTTCTGTGGAGTGAGGATATGGCAGATGCGTGCGTCTACATCCTTACGCATGTTGACTTCAGTGATATCTTAGGCATTGAGAAATATTCAAGCGTGTTCTATGGCGCCAAGACCAATGGTGCGGTAGACCGTAACAATAGCGAAGGGCGGGGTGGGGCGATTCCTTCTTTGGGTGAGATACGCAACTGTCACATCAATGTCGGCACAGGCAAAGAACTGACCATACGCGAATTATCCCAGCTGGTCGCCAAGACGGTCGGATTTACTGGCACGATTGAGTTCGACGCAACGAAGCCGGACGGGACGCCGAGAAAACTGATTGATGTGACCAAACTGCATGATTTAGGCTGGACACATCAGGTTGAAATCGAAGATGGGGTGCGTAAGCTGTTTGATTGGTACCGTCACTCCATCTCTGTCTGATCGTTTCAGATGTTTTGAATCCCTTTTTTACCAGCCATATAAAGCAATTGGGCAGATTCAACATGATGAATCCGCCCAATTCTCTTTTGCCCTGTCGATAGTTTAATAGCGCTTCTCTTGCATTGTTTGTCTTTCCTCTCTACCGTCCAGAAGTTGTCTCTTGTGTATGAAAACCGTAGTTCTTCATGCTGCGGGATTATGTTATTCCGTCGGCATCCTTGTCTTCTGAAGCTGCGGCGCGCGCCCTCTTTTTGAGATACCATCTCAGGGTGTAGTATCCGCAGGCAACGGCCACAAAGGCGATGATGACAATCTTGATATACTCGCCGTATTCTGCAATCTTGGCATCCAATTGTGATTCCGGCACAATGGTATGCAGGTACCATCCCATCGCAGCAAGAATCATGTTCCATAAGCCGGCGCCTAATGTCGTGTAAAGCAGGAACCAGCCGAACTTCATCTTGGATAACCCGGCCGGAATTGAGATCAGATGTCGGATCCCAGGGATCAGTCGCCCGGTGATGGTGGCTGCCATACCGTGGTTGTAGAAATACTGTTCGCTTTTCTCCACTTTGTGCTGGTTGAGCATGCAGGCATGTCCGAACTTGCTGTTTGCAAACTTATAGATCAGCGGACGACCAAGATAATAGCCGGCCACATAATTGATGGTTGCACCGCAGTCTGCACCGAGTGTTGCAAAGAGAATGACGAGGAAGATATTCAGATTGCCGCCGGCTGCGTGATAGGCTGCCGGTGCGACAACGAGTTCCGAGGGTACAGGGATGACCGTGCTCTCTAAGAGCATGAGAATGAATATCGTCCCATAATTCAGATTTCCCAATAGGCTTGAAATGATGTTCATGATTGATTGTTGATCATGTAGCTGTAATAATCTTTTGGCTCTGTTTCGTCGGGAAAGAGCGAACCTAAAACGGCTTCGGCTTCAACCGGATTGACTTGGCATGCCTTTTGTAAAGCGGCCAGAAACTCCTCTTTCTTTTTCAGTTCATAGCAGCACATGGCTAAATAGGCGTATCCGTCTTTCCAGTCGGAATCGGCTGTTTCCATTAGTTTTCGGAGCAGGTTGTAGGCCGACTCCGGGTAGCCGTTGTCATAAAAGGACACGGCCACATGCAGCAGAATTATCGGCTCCATGCCCGAATCGACCAATGCGTGCCTGAATGACCGTTCGGCAGCGTCAGCCTGGTGATTCTCAAGCAGGATGTGTCCCTTCATAACGAGAAGTTCGTTCAAGTTGGCATCTGGTAGGAGCATGGCTTTCTGCAGGTATTCCAAGGCCTCCTTGGGATGATTCAGTGTGGACTCTGTGAACGCGATCTGCTGATAGATCTCTTGGAGATAACCTGAAATACCCTGCGCGATCTGCTCGGCTCGTTTCATGTGAAGTAGTGCTTCCTCTGGCCGGTTGATGTTGAAAAGCGTAACTCCATAAAGCAGTTCCCCATACTCGTCTTTCGGACAAAGCTGTGTGTAGCGGCGATAGTATTCGATAGCCTGTTCATAATTGCGCAAGGCAAGCAGGCAGCCCGCTTTCGTCAACAGAGCTTCCCCGTCTTCGGGATTGATGGCAATGGCATATTCGCTGCTCTGCAGGGCTTCTTGAATGTTGTTGCTCCTCAATTGGGAGGATGCCAATTGATTCCACAGCGTGTAGGAGAACGGATCGCGGTTGATCAGATCTGTAAAGATGCGTTCACTTTGCTTGAAATCTCCGGCATACAAGGCCAGCCGTCCTTCCAGTTCTTTGTAATCGTCAGAATCCGTCTCTTCTGACCGCATCAGCCATTCTCTGCACTTTTCATCCTGCTGATAGTCGATAAACAGGTTGGCCACATCAATATAGTAGTCCTCCCGATCGTCCTCGCTGACGTCGTTCAACCGGTCTTTAAGATAGGCGTCGGCCTTGCCTTCCCGACCGTCTGCGATCATGATTTCTGCCTTGATATAGAAGTAATCCAGATCGGTCTTGTCTGAGATCTGCTCTGCAATGGCATCGGCTTTTCGTGCATCAAAGTCCACGAGAAGTGCCTTGCGGGCCTTATACGCCAGTGGGACGGCAGCGCCTGGATGGAGCTTGAGAGCATACTCTATCGCCTCATCCGCCCCTTCCATGTCATCCTTGGAATGATAATATTCGGCGATATCGGTCAAGTCTTCTGCTTCAAGATAAACGGAGCTGCCTGTTTGACAGGCAGCCTCGTACTGATGCAGGATATTCAAAAATTCCTTGCTTTTGAAATATTGGTTTGTATCTGCCAAGTCTGTTTCTCGTTTTATGATGATTGTTTGCTGCTTTGCTTGGCCCAGGCGTCTTTCAGTCCGACAGTCTTGTTGAAGACGAGGTGGTCGGCTGTGGAGTCTAAGTCGGCCATAAAGTAGCCGATACGCTGGAACTGCAGATAGTTTCCGGGCTTCATGCCGGCTGCATAGTCTTCCACATAGCATGTCTGTCTCACCTGAAGGCTGGCTGGATTGAGCATTTCACGGAAGTCTCTGTCTTCTGCGGAAGGATTCTCCACGCTGAACAGACGGTCGTATTCTCTCACCTCGGCCTGATGGCAGTGGTCTGCGGAAACCCAGTGCAGTGTCCCTTTCACTTTCCTGTTGGAACCTTCCATGCCGCTTCTGCTCGTCGGATCATACTCGGCCTGGATCTCCGTGATATTTCCTTCGGCATCTTTCGTGCATACGGTGCATTTGATGATATAGGCATTTTTCAGTCGTACTTCCTTTCCGGGTGACAGGCGAAAGAATTTCTTCGGTGCATCTTCCATGAAGTCATCACGTTCGATCCACAGGTTGCGGCTGAAGGTGATCGTATGTGTGCCGTCGGCTTCATTCTCGGGATTGTTCACGGCAACCATCTCCTCGGTCTGTCCCTCGGGATAGTTGGTCAACACGAGTTTCACCGGATCGACCACTGCAGAGACGCGTATAGCCCTCTTGTTGAGATCATCGCGCACGGCAGCTTCCAGCAATGCCACATCGTTGAGCGCATCGAACTTGGTATATCCGATCGAGTCGATAAACTTGCGGATGCTCTCCGGCGAATAGCCGCGGCGTCTCATGCCGCAGAGGGTTGGCATTCGGGGATCGTCCCAGCCTGCCACTAAGTGTTCGTCGACCAGTGCGTGCAGCTTCCGTTTGCTCATGACGGTATATGTGAGGTTGAGCCGATTAAACTCGATCTGGCGCGGTCTGAAATCGTTCAACCCCTGTTCGGCCGTTCCATCCATTTCTTTCAGCAAGTCGATGAATTTGTCATAGAGTGGGCGGTGGGGGACAAATTCCAGCGTGCATATAGAGTGCGTGACCCCTTCAAAGTAGTCGCTCTGTCCGTGGGCGAAGTCGTACATTGGGTAACAATGCCACTTTGTCCCGGTCCGGTGGTGTGGTGTCTGGATGATGCGGTAGATGATCGGGTCACGGAAGTGCATGTTTGCGTTGGCCATGTCCAGTTTTGCGCGCAACACCATGCTGCCTTCCACTGCTTCTGGCGTGTTCATCTGCTGGAACAACTTCAGGTTTTCTTCGATGGGACGGTCGCGGTAAGGTGAGGCGATACCGGGCGTCGTGGGTGTCCCCTTCTGTGCGGCGATCTGCTCGGAGGTTTGCTCGTCCACATAGGCGAGCCCCTGCTTGATCAGCCAAATGGCGAAATCATGGAGTTTCTCAAAGTAATCGGAGGCATAGAAAACCTTTCCCCAGTGAAAGCCTAACCACTGGATATCCTGAAGGATATTCTCCACGTATTCGTTGTTCTCCTTACTTGGATTCGTGTCATCAAAGCGCAGATTGCACACGCCGTGATAGTTCTCGGCTACACCGAAATCCATGCAGATGGCTTTGGCGTGCCCGATATGCAGATAGCCATTAGGCTCTGGCGGGAAGCGGGTCTGTATTCTGCCGTTGTTCTTCTTTGCAGCCAGATCTTCTTCTACAAACTGTTCGACGAAACTGAGACTCTTTTTTCCTTCATTCGTATTTTCTTCTGTAATCGTCATCTTGTATATACCTATTTATATTAATGATGCAAAGATAATGCAATTCGTTTTAAAATCAAAATGAAATCCTACTTTTTGCATCCTTTATGAAGGTTGTCCGGGCGAAAGTGAACAGTTGGATGCCAAAAACCCGTGATGTCGTGCCAACCGCTATTATAGGCGTATGTCTGTCGATAACTCCGCTTCTGTTGTCTACATGTTTATCCATTATCTCCCAATCACTTTCTCCGCTGAAAATCCGAAGAGATCTTTCGTAGTGCGTATGAACAAATGGAAGTTATAAATATGTTATTTAACATAAAAAAATATTTGCACTGCGGGAAAAAAACATATATCTTTGCAAGTGTTATCCTGAATACAATCTTTTTACCTTAAAAAAGCTAATACCTATTGAGATTAAATGCCTTTCATTGTGAAGTGAGAGGTATTTTTTTTGTACCCTTTTGAAAGGACGTATGCTGATCCCCCCACATGAAAAGTCACGGGCTTGTCGGCTTTCAACCGGTATTCCTCTATCAGCTTCTCAATGATGGGCACTGCCTCGACCTGCTCCATGTCGAGCTGCAATGTCGTGCGCCGTTCCATGGTCATCTGAAGGATCTGCTCCACGAGTTGTCCGAGCTTCTTCAGTTGTTGCAAGGCT
>ONHE01000079.1 GCA_900317545.1 uncultured Prevotella sp.
CGGCTTATCATAATTGTCGAATTTCTTACCTTTTTTATGGTTTTGTCCTTATGCCTTTTGGATTTTCTTTCTCTGGCAATAAGCGACGAACGTGTCCCTTCCGAGACCGCGGAAGCTGTCGAGTAACCATCCGAACGGTCGCTTTTACCTATTTTTGAGTATTGCCGATGTCCCTCAGAAGCCCTAACTTTGCAAACTGTTAAACCCTTGTTGTTATAATAAGCCCATAAAAATGAAGAAAAGGTTGTTATTGTGTATGTTGGGAATGGTTCTTTCGTTTGCTATGATGGCACAGAAAACGGACGCCATGCTCTTCGGAGATGTCAAGAGTAAAGTGGACGGCAAGCATATTCCCTATGCAAAAATTCAAGTCAAAGGTACAAAACTTACAACTAACTGCGATAAGACAGGCCACTTCCTGTTGGCAAACCTGCCTGTCGGCCAACAAGTGATCGTGGCAAGCAGTGTCGGTTACCAGCCGCAGGAGCTTACTGTCACGATGCGGGCAAGTACCGGTACCGAGGTCTACTTTGCACTCGAGGAAGAGGAGCAGGAACTCAATCAGGTCGTCGTTACCGGCACACGCACCCAGCATTTTGTCAAGAATGTACCGATCCGAACAGAAGTGCTGACGTCCCGATCCATCGTCAATAAGAATGCCCAGAATCTCTTTGAGGCACTTGAGGGAGTACCGGGCGTACGCGTTGAACAGCAATGTCAGTTCTGCAATTTCTCCACGGCTCGCATGCAGGGGCTTGGTGCAGAGCACACGCAAGTTCTCGTCGACGGCGAGCCGATCTATTCCGGACTGGCCGGGGTCTATGGTCTGCAGCAATTAGGAACCAACGATGTGGACCGTTTGGAAATCGTCAAGGGTGCCGGATCAGCACTCTATGGCTCGAGTGCAGTTGCTGGAGCCATCAACATTATCTCCAAAGACCCCGGATATGATTCTGACTTGAAGGCTGACGTACAGTTCGGCAATTGGGGCTTTAAGAGCTATAACGCCTCGGCGTCCACCCGTAAGGGGAATATCGGACTGAGCATCAATGCCCAGCATACAGAGGCTGACGCCGTCGATGCCACACAAGACGGCGAGACGAGAAGTGTCGTGAAGCATAAGGATGGGATCTCTGACCGGGTGGAGTCCCGGTTGACCAACTTGGGTTTCGGACTCTTTCTCTACAGCCCGTTTGCCAAGAATGACAAACTCACACTGCGTGGCAAGGTGCTCAACGAGCATCGTGCGGGCGGCACGATGACCGATGATCTCTTTCGCAATCCATTCTCGGCCGGAACGGAAGACATCACGACCAACCGTCTTTCGGCAGATTTGGCTTACAAACTCCCGATTGGCAGCAAGTCGGAACTGAATTTCTCGACGGCCTATGTGCACCATCTCCGCAATGCAACGAATGACACTTATCTGACGAGCTACATGGATTCACACAACGGCAGCAGCCCTGCCGTTGAATCGATGCGTCCATATATCGCGAAGGAAAACACGCTGACGCCTTCGCTCACCTTCACTTCCCGCTTGGGAAATCATACGCTTCTCTTCGGCGCTCAGTCCTATTTCACCCGCCTCAGAGAGTCAGGCCTCTATTGTGTCGACGACAATACCAGTGCCTATTATGCCACTTCCTACACGTCCCGAAGCAAGAAGGATGCTGATGAGTTCGGCTTTTTCATCCAGGATGAATGGAACCTGCTCTCCAATCTGACCGTTGTTCCGGGTCTGCGTCTTGACCGACACACCTCCAACGAGTCCTACACCTCCAGCGAGAAGGTCTTTGACAGTGCTTTCCCGGTGACGGAATTCCGCAAGACTTCTTTCAATCCCCGCCTGGCTGTCAAGTATGAGCTTAGTCCGGAGCTGATCTTCCGCGCCAACGTAGGTACCGGTTTCCGCGCCCCCTATGGCTTTTCGGAAGACCTCCATCTCTGCAGCGGCTCGCCGCGTGTATGGAAATCGTCAGAGTTGAACGGTGAACGGGCAGTCAGCTTCAATCTTTCGGCCGATTACTATGCCCACGATTTTCAGTTGAGCCTGAATCTTTTCAGAACCGATCTGAAAGATAAGATCGAATTTGCACCGGCAGATGACAATGTGAAAAAGTTAGGCTACACCTATCAATGGGAGAATGTGGACGATGCATACGTGGAGGGTGTGGAACTTGGCGTGAAGTGGAATCCCTTCCATCAGCTGAAGACTGGGCTCAACTGGACCTTCAATCGGGGCAAGTACCGGCACGTGCGGTCCGACTGGGCCAATACACCCTATGCAGAAGACAGCCGCAACGTCTCCCGTTTCCCGGCCATGACCGGTGACCTGAACATTGAATACACGCCCGGCACGTGGACATTCGTCATGATCGGATCGCTGCAGGGACCGATGTATATCGATTACATGAAGAATGAGGAGATTGCCGAAAAGATCAAGAAGACCAACACCTTCCTGCTCTTCAATCTTCGTGTCGCCAAGCGCTTGGGGGCGTTCACCGTCTACGCCGGAGGCAAAAACATTTTCAGCTACATTCAGGACGAGAAGCATATCGACAATGCCGCTTTCATGTATGCACCCGTCTATGGAGCCACTTGGTACGGAGGGGTGAGCATGGATATCTGATCCTCTACGACTTCCGTTTGCAAGCGAACTCCCTAAATCAATCATCCCCTGTCTGCCGGTGTTGCTGCCTGCGAACAGGGGATGATCCTTATGGACGGTCGATTTATCCTAAAAGCACGTCCAAGACCATCATCAGTACGAATCCAATCGCAAAACCTATCGTCGACAGATTGGAATGCTCGCCTTCCGAGGCTTCCGGTATCAGCTCCTCGATAACAACATAGAACATGGCGCCGGCCGCGAAAGCGAGGAGATAGGGGAGCATCGGGGTGATCAGAGAGGCCAGCAGGATGACAGCTATCGCGCCGATGGGCTCGACCGCCCCACTCAGCGTGCCGATAACAAACGATTTCATGCGGCTGCCACCGGCTGCCTTCATCGGCATGGAGATGATCGCTCCTTCTGGAATGTTCTGGATCGCTATACCCAATGATACGGCGATGGCGGCGGCTGTTGTGACCCATTCGCCGCCCTGGAGGGCTGTGGCAATGACCACGCCGACAGCCATTCCCTCCGGCACATTGTGAATGGTGACTGCCAGTGCGAGCATCGCTGTCTTTGACAGGTGCGATTTCAGGCCTTCGGGGTGGTCCTCTCCGATGTGGAGGTGTGGGGTCAATGTGTCAATCAGCAGCAGCATCCCTATGCCGCATAGGAATCCGACGGACGCGGGCAAGACCTGCCATTTGCCCATGTCGGCACTCATATCCATGCTTGGGATGATCAGCGACCAGATCGAAGCCGCCACCATCACGCCGGATGCAAATCCAAGGAGGGCTTTCTGCAGATAAGTCGGCATGTCGTCCTTCATGAAGAACACAAATGCCGCACCTAACGTCGTGCCAAGAAAAGGCAACAATATGGCTAATGCTATAGAACTCATAAGCGTAAGCTGATGTTATGTATTACGGTTTTTATGCAAAGATATAAAAAACTTTTCTTTTCCTATCGATTCTTCCTGCGTTTTTATCCATTCTTTCCGAAAAGCCCCACTTGGCGGTCGGGTACGGCCCTGCATAGTCCTTTTAGGAGTTGTCAAGCTTAACCTTATAGTATTTCCGGTCAACCTTTCCATTGTAAGTGCGTCGAATGGAAGACACCTTTTCATAATAGAAAGGCACCTTGAAGTTTTCTAATGTTCTCCGCAGATGACTTGCGAGAAGCTTCGGATCGAGGTCCGCGCCGTCTGTCATGACCACCAAGAGCTTGAGTGCGTTGCCAATGATCGGATGAGGTGCGCTGATGCAAACACAGTCGGTGACGGTCGGGAAGGTGAGGGCCGCGCTTTCCACCTCTACGGGAGACACCTTCATACCGCCTGTGTTGATGATGTCATCCTCGCGTCCGGCGATGTGAAGACGGCCTTCATCGTCGATTCTGCCATAGTCGGCCGTGAAGAATGTGTGGTCCCTGAGTGTGAGGGCCGTTAGTTCCGGATCATTCGCATATCCGCTCGTCAGCGTAGCTCCCGAGCAGGCGATGGTCCCTTTTGAGGTGATCTGGAAGCGCGAATGCCTCATGGGAAAGCCCAAGCAGCCTTCGATGTATCGGCCATCCTGAAAATTATAAGTTGAGATGATGCCGGTCTCGGTCGAGGCATAGGTGTTGTAGAGGCGACTGTGAGGCAACAGACGGCTGAGCGTCTTCATATCCTGGTGGGTGATCGGTGCCGCACCGGTCTCGATGAAATCGATTTTCCGGGCATACGTTTTCAGTCTGTCGGCGTAGAGCGTGATCAGGATGCGGATGCTTGCGGGCACGAGAAAAGTTGCCATCTTCGTGCAAGGGTAGTCAAAGGCGTTGAAGAAAGCGTTCAGATCCTTCATCCCTTCGAGCAGATAAAGTGAGGCTCCACACATGATCACGGGAAAGATCTTGGACAGACTTCCTATGTGATTGAGCGGTCCGCAGATGACAAAGGTCAGCCGGCTGTCATATCCGTGAGCGTCAATCAGGTTCTCCGCGTCTGCCAGAATGGCCTGATGACTGATCATGACGCCCTTGGCCTTACCCGTCGTGCCCGTTGTGAAAAGAATGTCGGCCACGTCGGCAGGAATCTCACAGTCGGTCAGTCCGGTCTCGATGGCTCGTCTGCGGTCTTCCGGGAGATCTTTTTCCAATGGTACGGCAATGCCCCCGGCCATGTGAATCCCCATGTAGGTCGTTAGGAACGAGATATCTTGCGTGTTGCGGAAGGCTACGGGCTTTCCCCGTGTAGCAGCGAAAGTCTCAGCCTTTTTGCAAACTTCTTTATGCAATTGGGTATAAGTGATTTTTCCACAGGGAGTTATGACTGCTGTCTTGTCAGGGTCATCGTTCGCATGGAGTTGCAGATAGTCCTCGAGAGTCTTCACTTCTTTTGTGCCAATTTGGTTTCTACTAAAGCAGTCAGACTGTCAATCGAACGGAGGTTGCGTGGCGTGGCGTCTTCCGGTTCGAGACTGATGTTGAATGCGGAGGACAGCGTCATGAGTATTGTTGTGACCTCCAGCGAGTCCAATTCGCTGAAAAGGAAGTCGGAATCTATATTGACCAGTGGCAGTTCGGCTTCCAAGAGCGAGCATATCTTTTCCTTTATTGTCATTATTGTTGTTTCTTATGAACAGATGCCGGTGCGGCTCAGGATGTTTGTGATTCTGCCTGCCGACAGTCTGATTGGAAGGCAAAGATAAGCATAAAAAATGGGAAAATGTTGCGAAACTGTGTTTTTTTTCATGGAAGGAGTTTGATCAAACCGAAAGATTTGCTATATTTGTGACGAGGATAAGAGGATGGGCCCAATCTGAAAGTTTAATCAATCAAGGCTTCGGTACGGGCATCCGAAGCTATGGAGGACAAACTCATGAGGCGCAAACCAAAGATGCATGACGAGCAGAGTTTTGAGATCGACAATCTGTATCAGGATGATGATCGCTACGTAGACATTCATGATGATGACTTTACATGGCGAAAGATGTAAGTGGAAAATTGGAAAAAATGAATGAAAGCAACGGTCCCAGGCTTCACATAAAGCCGGGACCGTTTTTTAATCAGCTCTGGAGCATTGAATCCTTGATGGTCCGTAGCTCTTAGAGTGCATGTTGCGATCAGCCGATTTCGGCTATACATTCAATCTCTACACGCCCTCCTTTGGGCAAGGTCTTTACGGCGAATGCAGAACGGGCAGGATAGGGGGCTTGGAAAAACTCTGCATAAACCTCATTCATTTCAGTAAAGTCGGCCATGTCAGCCAGCAGCACCGTGGTCTTGACGACGGATGCCATGGTGAGGCCTCTTTCTTCCAAGATATGCTTCATGTTGGTCAGGCTCTGGCGAGTCAGTTCTTTGATGCCTCCTTCCGCAAACGCTCCGGTTGCCGGATCGATAGGAAGTTGTCCACTCACGAAAACCAGTCCGCCTGCTTCAATGGCCTGGCTGTATGGCCCGATGGCTGCCGGTGCTTTTTCAGTTTTGATCTCTTTCATTGTAATGTGTTGTTTGGTGTATTTTGTTATTGCAAAAGTACTATAATTATCGGAAAACCTCGCGTGTTTCGCAGAAAAGTTATTGTCCAAGCAAAAAAATCCAATGAAACTCCACTCCGAGTTCCATAGAAGCTCGAAGGGCACAGAGCAATCTTGACAAAATAAAACATGGCTGTCTCTGGCGTTGATCAGCGGTTCAACAGGAAATGACAGACCGGATTGGATATATTCTGCTTTAGCATACTATATGTATATGGCTTATATTCAGATTATTATATGCTTTGTCTTTCGAAAGAAAAAATATGATGTGTTCAAGGCAATTGTATTGGCGACCTAAAGCTATCATATCGGCGGTCCAAAGCTATCATATCGGCACCCCGGAGCTATCGTTTTGGCGGCCCATATCTATGCTTTCGCTGCATCGGTGGATGGCTTTGAAAGAAAGGGACGAGGTGTGAATGGGTTACGTGATCAGAGCGTGAACACATGGCCTCCTCAGTCTCCTCATAAGAAATGAAGTTTACCCAAATCTCGTTGAGTCGCATGGGGACGCCCCCGTGACCGGATTCCGGCGGTCTGCTCAGGGTCTCACCACCTCGTCAAAGTGCTCCTTTGCCCACCCGATAAGCTGGTTGATGGCGGGAATTAGCGACTTGCCTGTGTCCGTGAGCCAATATTCCACTCTTGGCGGCACCTCGGGATATACTTTCCTGCCAACGAGGTGACTTTCCTGTAAATCCTTGAGTGTCTTGGAGAGCATCTTCTGCGAGCAGTCGCTCATGTGGGCATGCAGCTCATTGAACCGCATCACCCCTGACTCGCTCTGGTCAAGCGAACAGAGTACAAGCATGGACCATTTGTCGCCAAAACGGCTGATGACTTGTCGGATAGGACAAGTGAGATATTCCGGATTGATTTCTTTCTTCATAGCTATCTTTCGTTTATATAAGACAAAGGTAGCCAATAGTAAGCAAAGAAAGAAAAGTTATTAGGTTAACGCGTGTTAAAGTCGTTTCCGGAGAAGTCAGCAGGCATCCATTTCCTACCAAACGGTAACCATAAAACCGAAAAGTGCCCTCTTGCAGGATATATTTTTTTGCCCTACCTTTGCACTTGTAAACAAGACGGGAGCATCACACAAGCGGATGTCACCTGTCAAGCAAGGAAATAAATCATTTAAAAATAAAGAAAGGAAACAATTTATGGCAAATGTAGTTTTAATCGGTGCAACAGGATTCGTAGGTTCAGCAGTGCTCAACGAGCTTCTCTCACGTGGTCACAAGGTGACGGCAGTGGTACGCAATGCCGCCAAACTGCCAAAGAACGACAACCTCACCGCTGTGGAGGAGGATGTGGCAAACGTCGATGCCCTCGCCAACATCGCTAAGGGCAAGGACGCTGTCATTTCGGCCTACAACCCCGGCTGGACCAATCCAGACATCAAGCGACTCATCGAAGAGAACTATCCCAAGATTGTGGAGGCCGTGAAGAAGAGCGGCGTGGGTCGTCTGCTCATCGTCGGCGGTGCCGGCACACTCTTCGTCAAGCCGGGTCTGCGCGTCGTTGACTCCGGTGCCATCCCTGCTGAGATCATGGACGGTGTACGTCCTTTGGGCGACTTCTATCTCAACGGCCTGACCAAGGAGCACGACCTCGACTGGGTGTTCTTCTCTCCGGCCGGCGTCTTCGACGAGAAGGGGGAGCGCACCGGCAAGTTCCGCCTCGGCAAGGACGACCTCATCATCGACCCGACGACCGGCTCGAGCCACATCTCCGTTCAGGACTATGCCGTGGCTATGGTCGACGAGCTGGAGAAAACCGCTCACCACAAGGAGCGCTTCACCATTGGATACTAAGCATTAGGCTGATAGATTTACAAAAAAGGGCATCCCGCAGACTGCGCTGTGCAGGCTGTAGGATGTCTTTTTACGTATGATCCCGATCATTAGACCGCAGGAGAATATTTATTATTGAAATTTATGCTTTCCGACTGCTTTCGTCCGCTCGCAGGGTATCTTTTCTGCCGGGTTTCCTTGACGTAGCCGGCTACGCCTTCGTTTTCCCGTCAGGCAATCTGCCTGATTTACGAACAAAATCAGTTAGATTCTAATGACCGATCCGGGATAAATGAGATGGATCATATAAACTGAAAAAGGGACAAACGGTCATTCCGGCGATCTGCACATCTTGCGATGACGACTTGTGAAATGATTCAGACACTGTCTCTCTTTTGTGCAAAGTCAATCAATAAATATCAAACTCCAAACATTTTTCTGTCCGATTCCGCCCTGTCGTTTTCGATCCATCCATGCCCGATGTCGGTTTGTCACTGAGGTTCGCAGTATCCCCGACGGAGCTGCAATCCGAGATGGTCGTCCCCGATTTCGGAGGAGGCTGATGCCGCTTCGGCTATTCTCTCAACGTGACATGCCGCTAATAATCATTCTTTTCTGTCGTCTTTGGCAATTATTCCCTGTTTTTTCGGTACATTTGTCTTTTCTTCTTGTTTATATGGTTGACAATCTTTATCAAACCAATAACCTTAAAACGAATGGAATCAAGTTATCTTCGAAGATTACTGTCGTTGGCTTTGTTCTTGTTCCTTCAGGCCACAATGGTGATGGCACAAGGAAAGCTGGTGTCTATCAGTCTGCGTAACGCAACGCTTAAGCAAGTCTTTACGGCTATTGAGAAACAGACGTCTTATCGCATCTCTTACAGGACGGGCCTATTCGACAACAAGGGCGACATCGACATCGATGTGAAGGATGCCTCTGTCAAGGAAGTGCTCTCACGAGCCCTCAAGAGCCGTGACCTCGACTATGAGATCATCTCTGAGAAAAGCATCATCATCAAAGATCGGCAGCTAAACCCTCAGCACGGCAATGGTCAAAAAAACGGTAGTCAGAAAAGTAAGTACACCGGTCTGGTGACCGACACGAATGGCGAACCCATCATCGGCGCTACACTGACCTGCAATGGCAAGGCGCTCGGTGTGACCGATGCCGACGGACGCTTCAACATCAA
>ONHE01000056.1 GCA_900317545.1 uncultured Prevotella sp.
CAAGTATCGCGGACGGGTGTGGAGTGCCTGGTATGCGGAAGACATTCCGCTGTCACATGGCCCCTGGAAACTTCACGGACTGCCGGGACTGATCCTCAAAGCCTATGACGCCGGCCGCGAGTTCGTGTTTACGGCATCGGCGCTGCGCCCCGTCAGCGAGCCTAAAGACATGGTCTACTATGGTGCCGACTATGAGCTGATCAAGCGAAAAGACCTGAACAAGATCTACAGAAGCTACTATGCCGACGCTATCGGATACACGCTGATGTCCTTTCCGGCCGGCGGAAGGAAGACCTTGCAGATCCATGACGAGCAGGGCAACGTGCTGACACACTCGAAACCACAGCCCTATAACCTCATCGAGTGATCGGAACAACGCTACTGCCTGCCTCCGGAGAGACCTTCGGAGGCAGAATGTTTCACCAAAAGAACCTTGCCTTATGCACATCATCTTCTTTCTGCTGCTTCTCCTCTGCCATCTTCCGGCCCAAGCCCAGACCGTCATTCGCGGGACCGTTTCCGACTCCCTCAATGGTGAAAGGTTGCCGGGCGTGTCGGTGACGCTTATCCGTGGGGGCAGGCCATTGGTCTTCACACGGTCGGACGGACAGGGTGCCTTCAAGCTCCACGTGGCCTGCGGGCAGTCCGGCGACTCGCTTCAGGCTACCTGTTTGGGCTATCGCAAGCAGCGGTTTGCGCTGTCGACAGGTCCGACGACATTGCGGCTCGTGCCACAGGCGTTTACGCTCAAGGAGGTGAACATTAAGGGTGCGCCCGTCTTCGGACGCCAAGACACCGTCACCTATGATCTCGAACGCTTCGCCACTGACCGTGACAACACGCTGAAGGACGTGCTTCGGAAACTGCCGGGGATCGATGTCGACGAGGCCGGACGAATCTCCTACAACGGCAAGAATATCAGTCGGTTCACGGTCGAGGGATTGGATCTGACCGGCGGACGCTACAATCAGCTCGAGGAAAGTCTCAAGGCCAAAGACGTGAAGAAGGCAGAAATCATCGAGCATGACCAACCCTTGAAGGCCCTCCGCAATAAAGTCTTCACGGATGATGTGGCCATGAACATCGGCTTGAAGGATGAGGCCCGCGACCAGCTGATGCCTACGCTCAAGCCTTATCTGTTCATCGGCGATCCCGTCCACGCGGGCGGGTCGGCCAACGTGGTGCAGATCGGCAAGCGACGGCAGTGGATGTATGATGCCGCTAACGACCGCACTGGACGCGACCTGTCGGTCGGCATGACCCGGTTGGCCTACTATGGCGGCCAGTTGGAACCGCTCGACATGCCATCCTGGATCAGTATGTCGGCCTTGGAAACTCCGATCGACGCCGACCGGCTGCGTTTCAACACATCCCAGAAGTACGGCGTGAACCGCGTGGAAAAGGGCGAGCATGACCAGGAGCTGCGCCTCTCGGCCAACTATCTGCACACCCACGACCGCCAAGCGATACAAAACCGGTCGCAATATGACCTTGGCGGAGCCGCGCCCGTCATGACCGGGGAGGACAGACGGCTGCAGTTGTGGGAAGATCAGTTTGTGGCAGAGATAGAGCACAAGGTCAATGAGGACCGGAATTACGGAAACGAGCGCATAGAGGTGATGGCCCGCCAGCAAGATGCGATGACGGATATCAGTGACACGCTGCGCCAACGGATGCGCCTGCCGGAGGTGAATGTCGTGGCAAACATCTACCGCCTTTTCAGCAGAAAGTCGGGACAGTGGGTCTGGAAAACTGTGGCCGACTATCATCATTCGGTCTCCGATCTGTACGTGAACGTCGCGCGGCTGCGGCTGCGCAACAATCTGTGGCACACGGCCCATCAGCTCGGATGGATCAGTCAGCGGGGATCGCTCACCCATAACTATCGGATCGAGGTGGAAGCCGACAACCTGAACGTCGGTGAAGATAATCCGCGGTTGGGGCTGAGCCTGTTGCCCGCTCTGCAATATGAGCACGGAAAGACGGTCGCCAACCTCTCATCGCAGCTGACATGGCAGTATCTGCAGCGCCGGCATCAGTGGTTTTTCCTGCCCGCCCCATCGCTCTATATTGACCGCAAAGTGGGACACCACAGCGAATGGAGCCTCTGGGCTAATTACAAGGAGCAGATCGGCGACATGAGCCAGTATGTGTTGGCGGACTATCGGATGGACTATCGGTCCTACTATGCTGCTTCCGGCGTCGTGCCCAAGGTGCGTAACCTCTACGGGAACGTGGAGTATCACTATAAAAGAACGATCCGGGAGCTCTTTCTGAACGGCAGTCTGGCTGTCAGTCGGACATGGCGCAACGCCACGCCCGACCTGCAGATCATCGGCGGCAACTATTATACGCGTCAGACGGATGTGCCCTCAATGGCAGGTCTGTGGCAGGTCACAGGCGGTGTGGCCAAAGGTTTCTATCAGCTGCATCTGAAGACCCGCATCAATGGAAGCTACAGCTATCTGAAAGGCGAGCAACTCTCGGCCGGGCAGAAGGTTACCTATCGACTGCGCGTCGGCACGCTCTCGCCTTCCTTGGAATACGCTTCGGCATGGGGAGCCGTGAGCTATCTGGCCGACTTCAACTGGCAGCAGTCGGGGGCACAAGGCACCCTGTTCAACTGGAAACAAACGCTTTCGCTCTCGGCAACGATCGGTCCCGTGGATCTGAGCGGATCCATGGTTCACTACAGCAACCAACTGCAGACAGACCGGACGATCCGTGTGTTGCTGGCGGATGCCAAAGCCGTGTGGCGCATGAAGCATCTCCGGCTTGCCTTCTATGTGCGCAACCTGTTCGATAAGATGCGTTACGAGCAGACAAACTATGCGGGTGCCGCCACTTTTACAAATATCTACCATCTGCGCGGGCGTGAACTGGTGGCCACGGCAGAGGTGCCCCTGTGATCCGAAGCATGAGAGCACATGGCACACGGATAGCGTAACGGATATGGACAATGAGCGGCACGGTCTCGGCGGTGAGACTGTTAGTGCCGAGTCACAGTGCATGCTCGCCGATTACATCCATGCGGCGGATGATGGTAAAGAGGTTGAACTGCAGGTTGTCGGGCTTGTAAGGTGTGTTCGCGTTTTGGAAATGCACAAGGCGGTAGTGCCCGGAGGCTTCGAAAGCCGTTTCATTCGTTGAGTCTCCATGCGCCATCTTGCATGTCCGCAGTCGGTCGGGAAGTGCGGGCCGAAGCCGAACGCTGCATGTCAAACAGATAAGAAAATCAAGAAAGGAGTTGTATGATTCACTTTTTTTTCATATCTTCGCAGGCAGAAAAAAGAAAATCAAATGAATGAAAAGGAGATCACCGATGAGCTGACGCTCCGGATGATAGCGTTTGACAGGGGGGATCCGATGCGCGTCCACCATTTTCTAAAAGTGCACCGCTTTGCCCAGTTTGATTGGCCGTAGGGAACAGTTGGACGACCATACGCAAATGATCTTGGAATGCACAGCGATTCTGCACGATATCGGCATCCATCCTGCGGAAGCGGCATACGGTAGCAGTGATGGTAAGTTTCAGGAGAAGATGGGACCGGAACCGGCACGCGCGATGCTCACCGACATAGGATTTGAAGGGCACGATATTGACCGCATCTGCTATCTGATCGCTCACCATCATACCTACAAGAATATCCGGGGGATGGACTATCAGATCTTGGTGGAAGCCGACTTCCTTGTCAACCTCTATGAAGACGGAATCTCCGACCACGGCATTGAGGCTGCTCTTAGGAATATTTTCAGAACAAAAACAGGCTCTGAACTCTGCCAGCAGCTATACAAGGAAATGTACACGAGTCCCCAAAAACAAGCAAGACAATGAGAAAGCCCAAGATTAAGATTTCATTAGTCGACAAGAAAGGACCCATGGGATGCCACCATGGGCATCAGATCGGAGACACCTGGGATTGGGACACGGAGCGTGGCGCACTCTGCCCGATGGCACAGCATGTCGCCTTTCCTTATGTTGACATTCTCAGATACGGTGGTCAACTCCCGGGCAAGGACAAGGACTCCATTTGCATTTGCTGCCCTGACGTAGATGTTATCAATGTCTTTAAAATTGAAAAGGCTAAGGACGAGTAACCTCGTCACCTAACTAATCACTTCGTCATCACGGTCTCCGGATGAGGACGCAGTAGCTTCCGATGGCTTCCATCATGAGTAGTAAACGTCTTATTTTCCGCCTTGACACCGGCACAAAATAAGACGTTTACCTAAATTATATAGCTTATTGTTTGTCATGATCATCACTTGTATGCCCCTTACGGATAATCCCTCTGGTTTGCCATTTATAGCCAATCGGGGGAAAAAGTTTTAAAATTGCCGCAGAATTACAATAGGATCCACTGATTAATTACAAGCTATGGGTAATTAATGAACCCTATCTATTTTTATCTAACGTCTTCGAATCGTAATCGGTTTGAAATCGGGTACCCCAAAAAGCAAAAAATATTTTAGCTTTCTTCTCATTCCTTAGCTTCTTCTTTCGATTTTTAAGCTTTGGGGGATCTTGCTGCGAATGTTGAGAGATACCAATATGCTATCCCCTCTAATAGATGTACAACAAAAAAAAGGGGCTCCTTCCGGCGAGAAGAAACCCCTTGGATATGTGAGGGGGAAGCTGTCAGTTGTTCCAAAGGTTAGACTCGGTGTTGAATCCATCGTCTTCGAACAAGCCTTTCCAGCCCTTTGCGTCAATATGATCGGGATTTCCCTCAATGATCTTGCCGGAATCGATGGTCTTGTTCTGATCGTTTATCAAGAAACTTGTTTCGCGCAGCAGCGGCATCTGTACTTGTGTCACGCAGATCGTCGGCGTGATATATGTGGTCTTTCTTTTCATAGTTGTGCCTTTTTTGTTAATTGATTATTTTCTTTCCGTTCACAATATAGATGCCATGAGGCAGGTCGTCGAGAGAGGCGTTTTCCACACGTACCGCTTTGCCGTCGATGGTGTAAACGACGTTGTTTCTTATGGTGCTGGTGTCATTCGGGATCGTGCTGATGCTGGTTGTGGTGTTATCACTGCTGTTCAGAATAGAGAGCGTGAATGCTTTGGCGTTTTCCCCCTCATCGTCGTTGAACCAGAAGCGGAAGCCTTTGACATCCATGTCGGAAGTGAGATGATACATTTTTCCGTTACTGAACACATAACTTCCGGTTGGACAGGTGCCTTGGATATAGGTGCCGGAGACTTTCACTTTGCCCTTGCTGTAGTCTCCCTGGGTGCCGTATTCCGAGTCGTTGAGCGAAGGAATGTCGGTGGTCCAGTCAAATGTGCGGCGCCCGATGAGATAGAAGTCATCGTCGATATTAGTTGTCGTCGTGCCTTCGTTGTAGGTGAATGTCAGATGCGTCGGTTTCTTCGAGGGCTTGATGAGATAGTATTGCCCGGCTTCGATGGCATTACCGTCGGAACTCAACGTCATGGCCAGAAAGTCGATGGACGTCTTGCTGCTGCTGATCGTACCCACCCCATGCAGCTTGGCAAGCTGCACGTCGTCTCCGAAGGCACTCTTGAGCTGTGCCATCGTCACGTTAAGCGGCAGCACGATCGTGTTCCATTTACCCACGGTGAAAGAGCGTTTGAGCAGTACGTTGACATTGGTCTTGCTGACCTGCATGTAATCTTTTTCGGTCTTTGTCTCGTCAAGGATCATCGCCTCCTTGCCATAGTAGTAGACAGCGACGTTGTCAATACCGGCAAAATCGGTGTCGAAGTAGTAAGAGTTGCCATTGGCAGTCTTTACACGTGCTGACTTTGTTGCTTCGTTTTTCTCCAGTCCGATGGTGATGGTCTGTCCCTTTTGGGCCTCAACCACCACGTTGACAATGTATGCATCGCTTGTGGCGGCTACTTCCTGAGAGAACGTCTTCCAGTCATCGGTGTTCACCGTCACAGCTCCTGTGGAGCCGTTTTGCGTGCATTTGCTGGCCATGATGGCGCTTGCCAACGGTTTAAGGTCTGTTGTGACCGGCGTGCCGTTGTCCACTTTTGCGTAGAGTTGAGCCTTATGTCCATGATAGAAGCCCAAGCACTGTATGAGATAGCGGCCGTCGGCAGGTGCGGTAAAGCTCTGCTCTACTTTGCCTATGCCCTCTAAGGAGCCGAACGAATATTGTCCACCGTTGGCGTAAGGTGCCTGAAGCTTGCGGAAAACAGCCTGATCCCAAGGCGTCAGCGTGGCGTCGGAAGCCTGGATGTTAGGCAGCATGTTGGCGGTTTTGACGCGATAGTTTGCACTTGGCAGATAGTCAGTGCCATTTGTATTTACGTTTGCCCAGTCGAAGATGTAGTCGCCGTCCGTTGGTGAAGCCGTGCTGGTAACTTTCCACTTACCGAATTCCGCGTCTCGGTCATGGTCAAAATTCGGGTCATTGAGCAGATAGGTAAGGTTGGCGTTGAGTCCGCCGAACTCATCCGCATTCGCAGTTGTCAGCATTTTCTCCACCTCGTCGACGGTGACAAGGCGCCATTGATAGTTGAGGCTGTCGGCTGTCGGCTTGAAATTGTTGTTGGCTGCATCCTGGAAAGTGATGGTGTTGTTGCCCACAAAGGTGTTTTCGTCTGTGCTGTAGATGCCATGACCATAGACAGCTCCGAGCCAGAGGTTTTTGTCGTTGGTGCTGAGGGATTGCTTGGTGTTGTGGATAATCTCCTTCATATAATAGGTGTAGACATCGCTTGAAGCATCGGTCTCCACGCGCTCAAAAGTCCACTGGCGGGTATAACCGTCGCCATTAATGAGTCCGTTGGGCTGTGCGTTGAAGATGACATAGCCACCGCCTGCACCGTTGGTACCTTCTGAAAAAGAGTTTAATGTTGTATATATAGGATAGTTGATGCCAAAACAGACCCCGTTGATAGCGACTCCCGAGACGTCAGTCCGTGCAGACGCACCTGAATATATGATTTTGTGAGCATTTTTGTTGCCCCACGTCTCCGTGTCGGTATAGTCCGACACCAAGTACATGCCTGCACCATAGTCCTGATAGAGCAGCATGCCTTGTACGCCCCACAGTCCGCCCTGCATGGCAAAACGTCCTGTCCCTACGTTGTAGAGGAAGAATTTTGTGCTGTTGGAAAGATTGTCGACACTCGTTCCTTTCCATCTTGTTGTTGTGTTTGAGTCTGCTGCCCAACTGCTTGTGGGCATCAAAAGTGACAATGCTGTTATCAGTAGTGCCCAAGTTGCTATCTTTAATGATTTCATAACTCAGTTGATTTTATTTACTGCTACATTGGAGGATGTCATATCCCTTCTTTTCTTTCTTCTCTGTATTCTGATACGCCTATTTTGAAAAATTTTGCAAAGTTACTAAGATTCTAGATACGCTGATCCTTTATCTCGAAAGAATTAACGATATTTAGTGGATGTCTTCTTCGGCACGAACCGTGTTGGAGAGGCTGTGGGCACAGTCTCCTGCCTCCGGCGCAGCCCTCACTGGTTCCGTCTCCACCTCTGTCCTTCCGGTCTATGCTTTCCGTCTTTGTCGCGTCCGACAATTCCACGATATCCAAATACGGAGGGTCCGGAATCGACTCTATGCGTATGGCATTGATTCACTTGTGTTCAAAAAATGCAAGAAATATTTGCTCATTTCGAGTTTTTTATAGACCTTTGTAAAAAGATTGTAAGCATAAAGGCTTGAATTTAACTAATTTGGTTATTCTAAGTTGTTAGAAATCAGCCTTATGAACAGCTTTCGGGATCTAAATGTCAGCATCGTTTAATTCCGGAAGTGAATTTATTCACTAATTTAAAAAAACGTTTTATGAAAATTCTCAATTGGTTATTACCCGCAAAAGATCAGAACAGTAAGGTGGCCACCCTGCTCCTTGCTGCACGAGTCATTTTCGCACTCTTGTTGGCATCACACGGCTTGCAGAAGCTCCAGGGCTTCGAGTCGCTCTCTGCCACATTCCCCGACCCGCTCGGCATCGGCAGCCAGCTGTCGCTCAGCATGGCCATCTTCGGTGAACTCGTGTGCTCCACAGCCGTCATCTTCGGTTTCCTGACCCGCCTGGCCGTCATTCCGATGGCGTTCACAATGACCGTTGCCTTCTTCATCACGCATGGCGGATCGCTTGCAGAGGGCGAATTGGCCTTCGCTTATCTTGTCGTCTTCGTGCTCCTGTTCTTTGCAGGTCCCGGCAAATATTCCATTGACGGCTTGCTGGCCGGCAAATTCTTGAAATAACTCTGCGGGCATGTGCCCGCTCCATTTCACGCTCTCGTGCTTGTCTACTTGTGTTTCTTAAGGGTGGAGAGGCATGTGTGGGAGCGGGAAACGTTAACAGAAGGAAAAATCGGAAGATTTTTCCTCTTTTTTTATTTATATCCCATAATTATTCGTAAATTTGCGAACGGTAGTAACGCGACTATCCTGCGCGTCTTCCCCATTGTCGTGGCGGAGATCCGGGAAGCGATGAACCGTTTCTATCATGAATATATCCATCAATGAATGACTTATGAGACCTTATAGCTTGAAGACCGAACAGACGGCACGATTCTGCAAAGCCCTCGCTCATCCGGCCCGCATCCAGATCCTGCGGTTCCTTGCAGACCGGTCGGAATGTTATTTCGGTGCCATCCACGAAGATCTGCCCATTGCCAAGACCACTGTCAGCCAGCATCTCAAAGAGCTGAAGGATGCAGGGTTGATCCAGGGCACCATCGAACCACCGAAGGTACGCTATTGCATCAACAGGGAGAACTGGCAGTATGCCCGTGAGCTGCTCGTGGATTTCTTTCAGATGCCTTCAGGCGCTGACAGCTGCGACTGCCAGCTGTGAGAGACCGTGCGGCCGGAGGAGGTGGAGCTTTGATGTGTCCACCTTTTTATATAGCCATGTTGTTCGTAAAACTACGATATACGTTTAACTGATGATACATATGAAAAGAACATTCAGCCTTTTTTGCCCTGCTTCTGGCTTGCCTTTTGAGCGGACAGATGCCTGCAGCGGCGCAGCTGAAGCCATCCGTCGATGTCCTCTATTTTCACGGTAAGGTGCGATGCAAGACCTGTAACGCCATCGAACAGCAGAGCCTGCTGACGCTCAGACGCCATTTCGCGCCGCAGCTGAAGACCGGTCAGGTGACCTGGCGGGTGGTCGATATCTCCAAGGAAGAGAACCGACAGCTCGCCGAGCAGTACAAGGTCAGCTGGTCATCGCTGATCCTTGTGACCCGGAAAGCGGGAAAGTCCACGCCGCAGAATCTCACGCAGTGGGCCTTTACCAGTGTCGGTGACAAACAGAAATATGCATCCGGACTCCGTGACCGCATTCTCCGGCAATTGAAATAAGGCGTATGGAGTGGTTGCAAACCTTGGTCAACGACAGTTCGACGCCGCTCTTTACGGC
The DNA here is from genome assembly GCA_900317545.1 of uncultured Prevotella sp. GTDB lineage: Bacteria > Bacteroidota > Bacteroidia > Bacteroidales > Bacteroidaceae > Prevotella. The sequence goes on from ONHE01000056.1 coordinate 9,383, forward strand.
GTTCCTGTTGGGTCTCTTGACGGCTGTCTCGCCATGTCCGCTGGCCACGAACATAGCTGCCGTGGGCTACATCAGTAAGGATGTGGCGAGCAAAAGCCGCATCTTTGTCAACGGGATGCTCTATTCCTTCGGCCGGGTGTTGGCCTATACCCTGTTGGGAGCGGTCCTCATCCTGATCATCAGGCGAGGTGCTGACTTCTTCGGCGTACAGAGCGCGCTGGCCGCCTTCGGTTCCTACGCCTTGGGACCGGTCCTGATCGTGATCGGCGTGCTCATGATCGTGGCTCCGAGTCTCCGTCTCCCGCAGTTAGGTGTCACCCGTAGCCCGAAGCGGGCGCTGTCGGGCGGATGGGGCGCGATGCTGTTGGGCATCCTCTTCGCGCTTGCTTTCTGCCCGACGAGTGGTGTCTTCTATTTCGGCATGCTGATCCCCATGTCGGCGGTTTCGGCAGCCGGCTATCTGCTGCCCGTTGTCTTTGCCCTCGCCACGGCGTTGCCCGTGCTGCTCTTCGCCTGGGTTCTGGCTTTATCTGTCCATCGGGTCGGGACGGTCTACGGGCGCATCCAGCTAATCCAGAAGTGGCTTTCGCGCTTCGTGAGCGTCCTCTTCATCGGGCTGGGCATCTATTATTGTTACATCATTTTCATTCATTGAGCAGTTATGGAAATCATTGTTTTAGGTTCCGGATGCACGCGCTGTCACAAGGCGTTTGACGTCGTACGGCAGACGGTCGGCAAAGCCGGAATAGAGGCCGACGTCATCTTCGAGTCGGACATCGTGAAGATCTTGGATTACAACGTGCTGTCTCTGCCTGCCATCGTCGTCGACGGGGAGGTGAAGATGAACGGTCAGGTGCCGACGGAAGACGAAGTCAGGCAAATGTTGCACATCATGCAGCCGGAGGAAAGATGAGGCGCAAGACATTCCTATTCCTCATGCTGATGGCCGCCTGTGCCGCCCAGGCCCGGCCGGATGGGCGGCAAGTGTGTTCGGAAGCGGCTCCGCAGACCGTGCAGGCGTCGGCTTCATCCTCCATGAAGGACAGCATTCGGGCCTCGTTCGACTATGTGCGGAACGGGCAGCCGTTTGACTTCACGTTCCTGGAGGTCGGTGCCCGATATTGCGTGGCGTGCAAGCAGATGGCCAAGGTGATGGACGAGGTCCGTGCAAAGCATCCCCGTGTGAACGTCAGATTCATCGACGTGTCCGAGCAAGGCAGCGCTCCGTGGGTGCAACATTTCAACATCAAGATGATCCCCACACAGATCATCCTCGACCGGGAGGCGCGTGTCATCTACCGGCACGTGGGCTTCATCCCGACTGAAAAATTGGAAAAGAAGTTCAAAAAATAAATTTTAGCTTATGAAAACGATTGAAATTTTTGACCCTGCCATGTGCTGTTCCACTGGCGTATGTGGTCCGAGTGTCGACAAGGAGTTGCTTCGCATTGCCACAGTGATCGATGCCCTGAAGCAGATGGGTGTCACGGTGGTCCGCCACAATCTGAGTTCGGAGCCGCAAGCCTTTATCCGCAACGAGACCGTCAATGCGCTGTTGCGCAGCGAGGGGGCTGAAGTGCTGCCCGTAACGATGGTGGATGGCACCGTGGCCGTGAAGGGGAAGTATCCCTCGACTGCTCAGATGGGCGAGTGGACCGGCAAGGATCTCCGGATGATCCCGGTTCCGCAGACCGGCGGGACGGGCGGTGCGGACGAGCCGGAGGGCTGTTGCTGCGACGGCGGCGGTGAGGACCATGACTGCTGCTGCAAGGGTGAGGAGTGCTCATGTGAGGAGGACGGCAGGGACGGCGGGTGCTGTTGCGGTCAGAAGGTAGATTGTCACAAGGCATAGGGGCAGTCCTGTGCCTGATCAAAAAGCCCATAGAAGATGAAACTATACAATACGGAAGAAATCTCAGGCCAGAAATATCTGTTCTTCACAGGCAAGGGCGGGGTCGGCAAGACGAGCATTGCCTGTGCGACGGCCATTGCCCTTGCCGACCGCGGCTGGCAGGTGCTGCTCGTCTCCACCGATCCTGCGAGCAATCTGCAGGATGTGTTTCAGCGGCCCGTCTCGCAGCATGGAACCCGGATAGAGGAAGTCCCCGGGCTGACCGTTGTCAACCTCGATCCTGTCCGGGCGGCCGAAGAGTATCGGGAAAGTGTGGTGGCTCCTTATCGGGGGCTGCTCCCCGAGACGGCCATCCGCAACATGGAGGAGCAGCTGTCCGGATCGTGCACGGTCGAGATCGCAGCCTTCAACCAGTTCGCTGACTTCCTTTCGGGGCGGCAGGAGTATGACGCTTACGATCACATCCTGTTCGACACGGCCCCGACGGGACACACGCTCCGCATGCTGCAGCTGCCATCCGCCTGGGACCAATTCATCATGACAAGCAAGCACGGGGCCTCCTGTCTCGGTCAGTTGGCTGGTTTAGAAGGGCGGAAGGAAGTCTATCGTCAGGCCGTTGCCACGCTGTCCGATGCCGGTCGCACGCGTTTGGTCTTGGTGAGCAGGCCGTCATCGGCCCCGCTCAAGGAGGCGGCGCGGTCCGCCGAGGAACTGCGTCAGCTCGGCATCTGCAATCAGATTTTAGTCTTCAACGGGATGATCGGACCGCAGGACGGGAACGATCCGTTGGCGGCAGAGATGGTGAGGCTGCAGCAGAAGGCGCTCGCCGGGATGCCTGAGACGCTGAAGGGAATGGACACCTATGAGGTGCCGCTGCGCTCCTACGGCCTTTCGAGCATCGCGAACATCCGCCGTCTGCTGACCGAAGATGCCTTCCGGCCCGAAGGCATGGCGGCCGCCGACGCGGATGCATTGTCCTTGGACCGGCTCATCGACGAGCTTCACCGTCTCGGCAAGCGCGTGATCTTCACCATGGGAAAGGGTGGAGTGGGCAAGACGACGATCGCCACTGAGATCGCCTTAGGGCTCAGGCAGCGCGGAGACAGCGTCTTGCTGACCACCACCGATCCCGCCAACCATCTCAACAGCCGGTTGGCGGCGCAATGGGGGATATCACTCGCGCTCATCGACGAGCAGCAGGAGTTGGAGAACTACAAGCGGGAGGTCCGTCAGAAGGCGAAGGATGCCGGCGTGACCGACTTCTCCTATATCGACGAGGACCTGCGTTCGCCCTGCACGCAGGAGATCGCCGTCTTCCGCGCTTTTGCAGGGATCGTGGCGAAGGCGGATGCGCAGACCGTCGTGATCGACACCGCTCCGACCGGACATGCGCTGCTCCTGCTTGATGCCACGCAGAGCTACGACCGGCAGATCGCCCACTCCGCGGGAGACACACCGCAGGCGGTGAAGGATCTCCTGCCGCGGCTGCGCGACCAGCGGCAGACGGAAGTGGTCATCGTCACGCTGCCCGAGGCCACGCCGGTGTTTGAAGCCCAGCGGCTGCAGGAAGACCTTCGGCGGGCAGGAATACCGCAGCGATGGTGGGTCATCAATCAAAGTCTGCAACTCAACGAGACATCCTGCGCTTTCCTGCAGGCCCGCCGACAGGCCGAGCGCAAGTGGGTGGAACGCGTGAAGGAAATATCCGGAGGACATGCGGTTCTCATCGGATGGAAAGGAATATAAGTATGGAGAAGCGAACAATTGGTTTTTTCGATAAGTATCTGACAGTCTGGGTGCTGCTGTGCATCGTCGCCGGCATCGCCGTTGGGCGCTTTCTGCCGGGGGTTCCGGCTGTGCTGAGCCGCATGGAGTATGCGCACGTGAGCATCCCGGTGGCCGTCCTGATCTGGCTGATGATCTATCCGATGATGATGAAGGTCGACTTCCGCAGTGTCAAGGATGTGGCCCTGCATCCCAAGGGCCTCATGGTGACCTGCGTAACCAACTGGCTCGTGAAGCCCTTCACGATGTTCGCCATTGCCTGGCTGTTTCTTCTTGTCCTCTTCCGGCCATGGATCCCGTCTGCGTTGGGGGAGGAGTATATGGCGGGAGCGGTGCTGCTCGGGGCGGCGCCCTGCACGGCCATGGTGTTCGTATGGAGCTATCTCTCCGGCGGCAACCCCGCCTACACGCTCGTGCAGGTGGCTGTCAACGATCTGATCATCCTCGTCGCCTTTGCCCCGACCGTCGCTTTCCTGTTGGGAGTGAGCGGTGTCGCTATTCCTTATGCGACGCTCATGATGTCGGTCGTGCTGTTTGTAGTCCTGCCGCTCGTGGCAGGCGTCATCACCAGGACCGCTGTCATCCGGCGGAAGGGGAAAGACTACTTTGACCGATCGTTCGTGCATCGCTTCGACCGATATGCGACCATCGGACTGCTCCTGACGCTTGTCATCCTGTTTTCCTTTCAGGGCCAGACCATCTTGGCCAATCCCTTGCACATTGTGCTGATAGCCGTGCCATTGGTGCTGCAGACCGTTCTCATCTTCGCCTTTGCCTACGGATGGTCCTACGTCTGGCGGCTGCCCTATCCGGTAGCTGCTCCTGCGGGTATGATCGGTGCGAGCAACTTCTTCGAGCTGGCTGTTGCGGTGGCCGTCAGTCTTTTCGGAATAGAGAGCGGAGCCGCGCTGGCAACGACGGTGGGTGTGCTCACGGAGGTACCGGTGATGCTCATGCTGGTCCACATAGCCAAGGTGACGCGTCGGTATTTTCCTGACCGGCAGGCCACGGCGATGGATCCTGCAACCGACTGAACCTTGGGATGGCACAGCCGCAGGAGCATGAAGGTCGTGGATGACGTGAGGGTTCCTGCAGCCGTCGGTGGCATAGGTGAGAGGCGATGCTTTCGTGTCTGTAACCATCTGCATGACAGAGGGTTACGCAAAGCATAGTTTTGGACCGTCCAAAGCATAGCTCTCGGCCGTCCAAAGCATAGCTTTCGGCGCCCTAAAGGATAGCTCCGCGCGAGCGATATCATAGCTGTGTGCAGGACGCCTGCGGGAGGCGGCCCAACCGGAATTATTTTGCCCGTCAGCCGGATCAATCATCGGTGATTGACACAGATGTTACAAAATGAGGACAAAACATAAAAAAGAAAACAGAATATATACAGGTTTGGAATTATTTTCGTAATTTTGAAGCCGAATTCTAATATCATTTGGCGCTTGTGGCGCAGAAGAGTATGCTTGAGAAAATTATCCGCTTCAGTTTAAAGTTCAAGCTGATCGTCATTCTTTTTACGTTGACGATCGTAGGCTTTGGCATCTTCTCGGTGTTCAACATTCCCGTTGGCGCCGTTCCTGACATCACCAACAATCAGGTGCAAGTGATCACCACGTCGGGCAATCTGTCGACGCAGGAGATCGAGCAGTTTATCACCGCACCGGTCGAACTTGAGATGGCCAACCTGCCTGGGGTAAAGGAGATCCGGTCGGTCTCCAAGTTCGGGCTTTCCGTTGTGACCATCGTCTTCGAGGAGCGCATGGGGACTTTTCTGCCGCGGCAGCTGATCGCGGAGAAGATCAAGTCAGCTTCGGCCAACATTCCCGAAGGTTTCGGCGAGCCGGAGATGGGCCCCATTACCACCGGATTGGGTGAGATCTACCAGTATACGTTAGACGTGAAGCCCGGATATGAGAAGCGCTATTCGCCCATGGACCTGCGCACCATCCAGGACTGGATCGTGAAGCGGCAGCTGTCGGGCATCAAGGGCGTGGTCGAAGTCAACAGCTGGGGTGGTTTCCTCAAGCAATACGAGGTGGCGATTGACCCCCTCAGGCTACAGGCCTTGAATGTCACGCTGATGGATGTGTTCAATGCGCTGTCGGCCAACAATAGCATCTCCGGAGGCGGCTACATCGAGAAGCAGTCAGAAAGCTATTTCATCCGGGGCGATGCACAGGTGAAAAGCCTCAAGGAAATTGAGAACATCGTGGTCCGGAATCGTGACGGGGTGCCCGTATTGGTGCGCGACATCGGAAAGGTACACTTCGGCTACGCCAATCGCTTCGGTGCGATCACCGCCAATGGAGAGGGCGAAAAGGTCTTCGGACAGATCATGATGCTCAAGGATGCGAACTCGAAGGAGGTCATACGCGATGTGAAAGCCCGTGTGGCTGAAGTGCAGAAGACGCTTCCCGAGGGCGTCTACATCAATCCAGTGCTTGAGCGAAGCGAACTCATCAGCAAGACCTCGATGACCGTCTTCGAGAACCTGCTCTTCGGATGTCTCATCGTTTTCGTAGTCGTCCTGCTGCTCTTGGGCAACCTCCGTTCGGCTTTAGTCATTTCGTCGATGATCCCGCTTGCCCTGTTTTTCACGCTCTCGATGATGTACATCTTCGGCATTGACGCCAATCTGATGAGCTTGGGTGCCCTCGATTTCGGTATCATCATCGACGGGGCGGTGATCATTGTCGAGTTTGTCGGTGTCGCCCTGCTCTCCCGCCGGAAGGAATTGGCAGAGCTGCACGGTGAAGACCGGCAGCGGCTGATGAACCGCATCACCTACGAAGGCGCCACCAAGATGATGCACTCGGCCATCTTCGGGCAGATGATCATCCTGATCGTGTTCATTCCGATCCTCTCCCTGCAGGGCGTGGAAGGCAAGATGTTCCGCCCGATGGCCCTTGCGTTCAGCTTTGCGATACTCGGCGCCATGTTCCTGTGCCTCACCTGGCTCCCTGTGATCATCTCCCTCTTCCTCAAACCGAGTCATATCACCAAGCGGAACATCTCAAAGCAGATCATCAAAATAGCCACCTTGACCTATCTTCCGGTGATGAAGTGGTCCATTAAGCATAAGCGCGTCGTGCTTTCCATGTCGCTGGCATCGTTGATCTTTTCCGTTGTTCTGCTCATGAACATGGGAGGCGAGTTCATCCCGACGCTCGATGAGGGCGACTTTGTTATCCAGCCGGCCCTGAAGACCGGAACCTCCCTGTCAAAGACTGTGGAGCTCACGACGCAGATGGAGAAGATTCTGAAGCGCCAGTTCCCAGAGATTCAGCAGGTCGTGTGCCGCATCGGCGCGGCCGAGGTGCCCACTGACCCGATGTCGATGGAGGAGATCGACATGATCATTAAGCTCAAGCCCAAAGATCAATGGGTCACGGCCAAGACGAAAGCGGAACTGGCCGACCGGTTTAAGAAAGCCCTGTCGGTCATCCCGGGCGTTGATTACGAGTTCACGCAGCCCATCCAGATGCGCTTCAATGAGCTCATCACCGGTGTGCGGTCGGACATTGCGATCAAGGTGTTCGGCGAAGACCTCGACTATTTGAACGAGAAGGCCGTGGAGATCAAGTCGCTTGTGCAGAAGATTCCCGGTGCGGCCGATGTCATCTTGGAGAAGACAACGGGCCTGCCCCAGATGAATGTGAAGTACAACCGGGACAAGATCGCCGCCTACGGCGTGGAGGCCCGGACGCTCAACGACTATCTGGCGATCGCCTTTGGCGGTAAGGCAACGAACAGCGTATTCGAAGGGGAGAAACGCTTCGACCTGGTCGTGCGGTTGGATAAGAATTACAGACGGGACATCGACAACATCAGACAGCTGCAGGTGCCGTTGCCCAATGGGCGTATGGTGCCCTTGTCCGAGTTGGCCGACATCACCCTGACCACTGGCCCGGCGAAGATTTCGCGTGAGAATACCCACAGGCGCGTCGTGGTCAGCGTGAATGTCCGCAACCGCGACTTGAAGTCGGTTGTGAAGGATATACAGGCCGTGATCGACCGGAAAGTACGCTTCAAGCCGGGCACGTATGTCAAATATGGCGGTCAGTTCGAGAACCTCCAGAATGCCACCAACAGGCTTATCTTCGCCGTTCCGATCGCCTTGGCGCTCATCTTCATTTTCCTCCACTTTGCTTTCAAGTCGATGAAAGACACCATCATGATCTTCACCGCCGTTCCCTTATCTGTCGTCGGCGGCATCCTCGCACTTTGGATCCGGGGCATGTCATTCAGCATCTCGGCCGGTGTGGGATTCATAGCGCTGTTCGGTATAGCCGTGCTCAACGGCATCGTATTGATCGAACACCTCAAGCATCTGTATTATACGGGCATGAAAGACCTGCGCCAGCTGATCCTCACTGGCGCCACCGACCGCCTGCGTCCGGTGATGCTGACAGCTGCAGCTGCCGCGATGGGATTTTTCCCGATGGCCGTCTCGACCGGCTCCGGTGCAGAGGTGCAGCGTCCGTTGGCCACGGTCGTCATCGGCGGACTGATCACCTCGACCATGCTGACGATGATTGTGCTGCCGCTGCTGTTCATGTTGTTCCATGATGAAGAAGGTTTAAAATATAAGTTCGTGCGTCTCTTTAAATCCAAGAATTTCCTTTTGCCGTTGCTGTTTGTCGTCTCTGCCGGAGCCGCGCATGCACAGTCGGTGGAGCTGACACTTGACGAGGCTGTCAGGCAGGCCCTCGCCAACAACCGTGAATATAAAGCCTGCCAGCTGAAAGTGGAAGAGAAAAAAGCCATAGCCGCCAATCGTTTCGAGCTCGAAAAGACCAAGTTCTATTACGGGTTCGATCAGGCGAACATGGCGGAGAACGGCTCTCCGCTCCACACGGTCGGCGTCGAGCAGACGTTCCCGTTCCCTACGGTCTATGCGGCCCAGAACCGTTCGAAGCAGATAGAGGTCGCCATGGCCGAGTCGGATCTGCAACAGCAACGCCTGATGCTGACCAAGCAGGTGTCGGCAGCCTACTTCCAAGTCCGCTTCCTCAACGCCAAGCTCGGTTTCTATCAGCGCTTGGACAGCCTCTACAGGGTGCTCGACAAGAGCGCCAAGACGCGCTATCGGCTGGGCGATATCAGTCAGTTGGACCAGATGAACGCGGAAGCGAAGATGAGGCAGGTGGCCTTGGAGCTCGGTCAACTCCACTTCGACATTGACAATGCCTATAAGACGCTGGCCGCACTGATGCAGACCGACGCGCCCATCTGCATCGGGAACGGGGAAATAGAGGTCATCCCGGTCACCGTGCCCGATCTCACCCGCCACGTCAGCCTGCAGGGATTGCACCTGCAATCTGATTACATCGACTCGAATATCCGCATCGAGAAGCGGCGGCTCCTGCCCGATTTCACCCTCAGCTACTTCTATGCCAACAACACCCAGAAAAACCATCGGGGCTACAATGGGGTTGAGGTCGGCATCAGCATTCCGCTCTACACGGGAGCCCAGAAGGCCCGGATAAAGGCGGGACAGATAGCCCGGCAGGCCAACGAGGCGGTCATCGACAACCGGCTCATACAGTTGGAGAGCAAATATAAGCAACTGCGAAACGAGCTCGAAAAGCATCGCACGGCAATAGACTTCTATCAGACCACAGGCCGGAAACTGAGCGATGAGATCAACAGATCGGCCACGAAGAGCTATCAGGCTGGTGCCATCGACTTCTATCAGTTTGCCATCAGCATCGAAAATGCGATGAAACTGCAACTCGACTATTGTCAGGCCGTGGCGGCCTACAACCAGATAGCATTGGAAATCAATTATATGACTTTATAACGTAAAACGCTTGAACGTGATGAATATGAAAAAGCTGAGTTATGCACTGATGTCCTTTCTCGTCGTCATGACAGCCTTCTCCTGCGGCGGGAAGAAGTCTCCTGAACCGGCACAAGACGAGGAGGAACTGATAGAGATCACACCCGAACAATTCAAAAACAGCGGGATGGCATTGGGGATGCCCGCACAGAAGACGTTCGCGGAGAGGGTCGCCTGTAAGGGATATATCTCCGCACCGGCCAATGCCATGTCGAAGATCAGCCCGTCCATAGCCGGAAAGGTCAATGCCATCTACTTCAAGATAGGCGACTATGTGCAGAAGGGACATACGGTGGCTACCATCTCGGGCAACGAATTTATGGACCTGCAGCAGCAGTTTGCCGAATCGGCTGCCGCATTCACCAAAGCTAAGCTCGACTATGAGCGTGCCAGCGCGCTATGGGCCGAGAAGATAGGAGCTGAAAAGGACTTCCTCACCGCCAAGAGCATCTTTCTCAGCACGAAGGCCAGCTATCAGTCGCTCCGGTCACGGATCGTGGCCCTGAACCTCAATCCGTCAGGCATCGAGCGTGGGAGGATGTACACCTCGTTCCCGGTGGTGGCTCCCATCTCGGGCTATCTGACCAAGACGAATGCCGTCATCGGCCAGTTCGTCAGCATGGCTGACGACATCGCTGAGATCGTCAATGTCTCCGGACTGCAACTGAAACTGCAGGTCTACGAGACTGACATTGACCGACTGAAGGTCGGACAGACGGTGCAGTATCAGCGCGCTGAAAATCCCGGAAACCTGCAGTCGGCGCGCCTCGTGAGCATCGGCAAGACGATTGACCCGGAGAGCAAGACCATCGACTGCATGGCTGCCATCGACAAGTCGGCCGGGGCGCTACTCATCAACGATAGCTATGTAGAAGCAGCGGTCGTGGTCAATCAGTTCACGGCCAACGCCTTGCCCGCAACGGCCGTTCAGAAGCAGGGCAACGAATACTTTGTCTTTGTCGTTGAGAAGCGGAAAGGCAGCAGCTACATGCTCCGGAAGATGCCGGTGAGCGTGGGACACGCCGAAAGAGACTACGTCGAAATCACGACCCCGCTGCCCGACAAGGAGATTGTGGTCCGAGGGATCGACACCCTTCAATAGTGTGAATGGAACTTTTTGGAAAAGCATAAGTTTGAAATATTGTCCGCAAAGGATAGTTCCGCACCGCCTATATGACGGAAAAGTAAAAAACGCATGTCTGCTCCCGGCGGAAGGGAACAGAAAAAGGTGATTGCCAATGCTGAAAGTTATCACTGTCATGCTTGTCGGGATCATGCTCGGGAGACGGTTGAAGGATCGGAAAATGCCGTTCCTTCAAACGCTGATTCTGTTGCTCATCTGGTTGCTCCTGTTCCTTCTCGGTCTGCAGGTAGGGCACAACCATGCGCTCATCGCAGGCATGGCAAAACTCGGAGGCGAGGCTTTCGTTCTCACGGTCTGCAGCCTGGCGGGCAGCTTGACATTGGCCTGGCTGCTCTGGAGATACATTCAGAAGCGGAGGGAGACAAGAGATGAGGGGTAGTCTGACCATATTGGCCTGCTTTGTGATCGGTGTCTGTTGCGGACTGACCGACTGGCTGCCGACGGCATGGGCCGAAGGCGACGTCAGTTTTGTGGCCCTCTGCGCCCTGATGTTCTGCGTGGGGCTGACAATAGGAGCCGACAGTGACATCCTGACCAAGTTCAGGTCGCTTGACCGCCGGATGATGCTCCTGCCCGTGCTGACCATCCTCGGCACCTTGGGAGGAAGTGCGATGGCCGCCCTCTTTCTCGATCACCGGTCCGTTGCCGATTGTCTTGCAGTCGGGTCTGGGATGGGCTACTATTCGCTCTCCAGCATCTTCATCACCCAATACCTTGGTGCCGAGTTAGGGACGGTAGCGCTGCTGTCCAATATCATGCGTGAGATACTGACGCTGCTCCTCGCTCCCGTCATGGCGAGATATCTCGGCCGACTGGCCCCGATCTCTTCTGCCGGTGCCACGAGTGCCGACACCACATTGCCCGTCATCACAGCAAGCTGCGGACAGGAATATGCCGTGCTGTCTGTCTATCATGGCTGTCTGACCGACTTCAGCGTGCCTTTCCTCGTCACTTTCTTCTGTTCGCTCTGACCGGAGCCTCGCTGCATCACCTCCTAAGCGATTTTTCCGCCCTTGTTTCCTTGGCCGACAAGCAATGAGCGAGATTGTCCGTGACAGGGCGGTCGCCCGACGAGAACGCTGATGGTCAGCCCCAAGGCAAAGGGCCACATTTACCCCGAATCGGTCATGAGGTAGTGCTGCCACATTTTCAGTTCAGACGCTCATGACCGATAAGGGGTAAATGGTTAATGGGAACACGTGAAAATTAGGAGAGACTTACAGCGAGCATCCTACTTCCTGAACATCCTGATGGCAATGGGACGCATGTACTGCTGACCTTGCCGGTCAACAGCCTGCAGACGGCACGTGTGTTGTCCCGGCGGCAATGTCAGCCGGCCCACCCGGAGGCGTGCGGTACCTTTGCTCTCAGGGTATCCTTTGTAGTGCACCATAAGCCGCTGTTGTCCGATGCTGATGCTCACGCAGCCTTGATCTTCGGGTTGTTCCGTGTTATAGTCGAGGTAGATCTCGTAGGTTGCCTTGACCTTGGTTCGAAACTCCCACCGCATGGCCTGCGAGATGTCCGTCCAGTGGGACACATAGTTGCGGTTAGGTTTGCCGTCGCCATAACCCAGTCCTTTTCCTTCAAGAGAAGCATCGAAGGTGTAGAGGCAGTTGTCATCGGCGTCAAGTAATCTGACGGGGTTGATCACCGGCTTGCCTCGTAGCTTCAGAGCCACCACCGTGCTGAGGGTGTCGGGGCGCAGGTCAGGCAGCAACAGTTCTCCGTCATCACCGTCGGTCTGTCGCCAGCCTACCGGCAGTTGACCGAAGTCCAAAGTCCATCCCCGTTCTACGCTTGCATTGAGTCCTCCCACCGTCAGCCTTCGGTTAGCAGGCCATCTGTGGATGTGCAGGTAGAGCGTGTCATGTCTCATGGTGGTCACCCCCCACGACTGTAGCGGCAGTCCGCTGCGGTCGGCGCCATAGATGCTCTCGCCGTTGGTCTTGAGCCAACGCCCGATACCTTTGAAGATCGCCACGTCTTTCTCGTCCCATCTGCCATCGCCCATGGGGCCCACGTTCATCAGGATGTTACCACCGCGCGATACAGCATCTTCAAGCAGCCGTACAAAGTGACTTACAGGCTTATGGCGGTTGTCTGCAGCGTTGTAGCCATACGATTCGTTGGTGGTGGGTATTGATTCCCACAGTCCTTGCGTCGGCGGGAAGAAAGCAGCTCGGTCTCCCGTGTTTCGGTAATCTCCCATGTTCCGGTTGCCCCATCTCACTAATCGTCCGTTCACCACGATGCTGAGCTGAGTGTCTGCATCACGGATAGCCTTGAGGATGCGGATGTTCAGGTAGAGAGGCAGTTTGCCAGGGGTGTCAAACCACAGAATGTCGGGCTGGTAGGTCTTGATGAGTTCCTTGATCTGCGGTATCGACTTCTCGGCTACATATCGCTCTGCACTGTCCAAAAACCACTTATAGTCGCTGTTCCACCAGTTGGTGCCACCTAACTTGCGGTCCCCGCCTGGGTGGTCGTACTCCCAGTCGTTGCCCGGCGCACAGGGATGCTCCCAATCGAAGGCGTGTGAATAATAGAATCCAAACTTGATTCCATGCCTCCGTGCCGCTTCGCGCAGTTCCATCATGGGATCGCGCTTACACCGGGTAAGCCTGATGTCATAAGGATAGGCAGCAGAGGGATACATGGCAAAGCCGTCATGGTGCTTGGCCGTGATGACGAAATAGCGCATGCCGGCATCGGCCACCCGCTGCATCCACTCTTCGGCATCGAAGTGTATGGGATCGAACGTACTCACCAACGCTTTCTTGTATTGTTGCAAGGGTATCTTGGCCTTGCGCATGAGATGCTCGGAATAGCCTCCGACGGGGTGTCCCTGCCAGTAGCCTGCAGCCTGAGAATAGACGCCCCAGTGGACGAAGCATCCGAAACGCGCGTCCCGAAACCACCGGGTGCGCCCATTGACATTGCGCTGAGCTTTCGTCCACCATCCACCTACGGCCTCGTCGACTGCTTGACGGTCTGCGGCGAGGTCTGCGTGGGCAAACGGGGTCAGTCCCTGCTCGTCACCTTTTGTGACGGTGCGAGGCTGCTGGGCCATGAGGGTCGAGGAGCAGGCCAGGCCTAAGGCCCAGACTGCGAGCTGTCGTGAAGGGTGCATGGCTGAAGGGGTTATTTGTCATCCACAATGTCGAAGTAACGGTCAGAATTTGACTGGAGCTTGATTTTTGGCAGTCGGTTTCGCAGTTCCACTTTGACGATGCTCACCTTTTCGACAGGTTGGGTCACGGGCAGGTTGAGTGTGAGATGTCCGGCAGAGTTGACAAAGTTCACTTTCGCACCGTTTGCCATGAGTGTGGCTGTCTTTACCTTGAAGTTGCCGTCAAGCGTCAGCTTGCCGTCGGCAGGCCAGTCGTAGATGCAGAGGTAGAGTAGAGAGCGTTTGCCCACGTCACGTCGCACGCACTCGCCCCAGGTGGGGTAGAGCCCGCTGCGTTGTGTACCATAGATCACTTCGCCATATCGTTTGAGCCACTGGCCTACGCCCTGCAGGCACTGTTGTGCGGGTTGTGGTACTAACCCCATGGCATCGGGACCTACATTGAGCAGCAGGTTGCCGCCTCGCGCAGCGCAAATGATGAGGGTGTGGATGATGTCATCGGTCGATTTCCACTTGTTCTCCCAACTCTTATATCCCCACGACGATCCAATGTTCATGCAGGTCTCCCAATACACGCCCTTTACGTCTTCAGGCTTAGGCACTTTCCCTTCGGGGGTCTTATAGTCTCCTGGGTAATTGGGTCGTTTCAGACGGTCATTGGTGATGATCTTCGGGTATTGCAGCATGAGCTGATGAATTTCCTCAGCAAGCGAGTCATTCATGTTGGTGGGAGTGTCAAACCATAGCACGGCCAGATCAGGGTATCGGCTGAGCAATTCTTTGATCTGCGGGATAGATACTTGATGGATATAGTCGGCAAATGACCGCTCTAACTGTCGGTAGTCCCATGCACCGTGATGTGTCTCGGTGAAGTGGTCGATGTAGGCTGAGTCAGGATTGGCCCATCCCTCTCGCATCAGTTTGCGAGAAGTAGCGCCGCCGGCGTTGTTCCAGTCTTGCGCATGCGAATAATAAAGTCCGAACTTCATGCCATGTTTGCGACAGGCCTCAGCTACTTCGTCTACCACGTCGCGCTTGAATGGTGTGTAGTCGACAATGTTGAAGTTGCTGGCCGCACTCTTGAACATGGCGAATCCGTCATGGTGCTTGGAGGTAAGCACCACATATTTCATGCCTGCGTTCTTGGCCATGAGCACCAATGCCTCGGCATCAAACTTTACTGGGTTGAAGGTGCTGGCCATGGTCCGGTATTCGCCTACTGGGATCTTGCAACGGTTCATGATCCACTCTGCACCGCCACGCTGCTGACGGTAGCCATCGTACACGCCGCCATATAGACAGTAGGGGCCCCAATGAACAAACAGCCCGAACTTGGCTTGTTGCCACCAGTCCATCTTGCCCGGGGTGCTGTTTTCTGACTTGGCTTGCAGGCTGAGCACAATGGCCAGGCTGACGGCCACACACAGATAATGTCTTTTCATATCGCTGATTTTTTAGGGTTAAAGTCGCAGTACTGCACAATGACATAGCCTTTGCGGGTGGGTCGCAGCTGATAGAGTCCCGGTTTGTCAAAGGTTATCGTTGCCTTGTTCAGGCGGGCGGTCTGTCTGCTGTGGACGACGGCCCAAAGTCTGTTGGCGAAAGCCTTTCCGCCTACGACCTGTAGGGTGGGAGTGTTCATCATTACCTGAACCTGGGAAAGTCGGTAGTTGGCCACGTCTTCGGGGCTGACATGGGGCATGACCATGTAGGCATACCGTTTGTCGCGCGGCCGTGAGCCGTGATCGAAGTAGAGGGTGAACAGCGTGTCGCGCACTACCTCGTAGGGATACATCTGCATATTGTCTGACCAGCTGCCGGTGGTAATCTCGTTCTTCATCACCGCCGGACCACTGTCGAGGACGAAGTAACCTACCTGCCTATGCCATGCCCGCCCGTTGATATGTACTTTCGCTCCGGGCGGCACTGTCTGCCAGCCTGTTGGCGTAAGTATCTTGGGCGTCCCTGCGGTGAGCCGCTGGTCGATGCAGGTGGTGACGTGCAGGCTGCTGTCGGAACTGATGCCACTGCCCAGACAGACCACGGCGTTGGGTGTGAAAAACCAGGCTTTGCTGGCCTTAATGCCATCTTTCTCGTAACGCATGGCACTGACGCCGTAAAGTCCCATATTCAGTCCAGCTACCTGAGATGACTTGTTGCGTGGACTGCGACCGTTGAAATTGATGGCTTGTGTGTCGTCATAAGCCGTGGTGCCAGGAACTTTGCGCCAGTCCCAAAGAGGCAAGGCATCCATGTAGCCGCTGTCATCCCCTATATAATAATAGGTGGCCCCATCTCCCAAATAATAGCCCTGCACATTGTCTTCGTTGACATGCTCAGAACCAATGGTGCGTGAAGATGACATCTTGAGCGACATCATCCAGTGGGGGGTGCGGTGGACGGTATAGTCGGAGTAGGAAAAGTGTTTGTGTCCCACCAAAGGATTGGCGTGCAGGGGAAAACCGCCGATGCCTAACTCTTCGGCGGCTAAAGCCAAGCAATAGCCTTTGTGCAAGTCACCATTATGGAAGAGCTGTCGCCCTAAGGCACTGAGATCCATGCGGCGGTGCCATACGGTCCATCTAAACCCCTGGCTCACCAGGTTGGTGAGTATCGATACCTGCTGGCTCGACAGCTGCAGAGGGGTATCTTGAAAGAGTTTGTGAAAGAAAACCATGCTCGTGAGGAATGCCAACCCGTAATTGCCGAACTGCTGTTGCGGACCGTGCAGCTGGTAGCTCCAGTCTGGGCGAATGCCCTCTTCGCCGTCGTTGCGAATTTCCGACACAATGGTGTCGCGAGCGGCTTTCATTAGGGAGTCATCGTTGGTGAGCAATGCTCTGATGAGCACATTGGAGGCTAACCACACCTTGTTCTGTCCCGTCATGCCAAACTGAGCCTGCTCCATCACCTTGACAGCCTCTGTTTTCTGTTGGGGCGACAATCGGTCCTCAATGATGATAAAGGCCTGCCCTAATGTCTTGGGAATGCCAATCTGATTGTACCACCAGTTTTTACACACGGGTTTAGTTTTGAACCAATAATCCATCAGCAGATGGATCTGGTTCAAGAGTTCTGTTGAATGATAATAGCTTGTGGTGGGAGAGGCGTAGAGCTTGCACAACTCAAGCAGTCGTTCCGCGTGTTGTTTGGGCTGCCATCCGCTTCGCTTGGTATCATGGTAGTCGATGTCTGCAAACGAGCCGTCATGATTGATCTTGGCACAATATTGTCTAATGGCTGCCATATCGAAGGGATATCGGTTCATGAGTTCCTGGATCATCTGGTCGCTGACAATCTTCTCACGCTGAATTTGTCGGAGACCGGCCATGATCGTGTCGCCCTCGACCTTGCGCGGAATGAGCAGGGATCGGTAGTGTGCCATGACTGCGTCAATGGTCGACCCACCCCAGGAGAGGGACGGCAGTAATATGAAGGCGATCAGTAATACGTATTTTTTCTTTTTCATGCTTGTCGATGTTTTTCGGCACGGACGGAACGAGCCGTTGCCACGGAATGAGACTCCGCAGTGGACAATCCACGTCGGAGTGTTGCAAAGATAGCGGTTTGAGCAGGAAATCATGATTAAAATTGTGTATCATTTTATCAAAATAGTGGCGGTGGCATTTTTTTGCACTTCTATACACTACTGCAAACATCTGGTACAATATTGATGATGAGGGTCGCGCCGATTGCCTATATTTGCCAATGTTAATCATTCTACTATGTATAAGAATAATTGTCGTTGGCTGCTGCTGATAATCGCAGTGGTATTTATGGAGACCCATGCAGCGGGATCGTCGGGTGATCATAGCCTGTGGTACACTCATCCCGCGGCCTCTTGGGAAGAGGCATTACCGCTGGGTAACGGTCGGTTAGGTGCAATGGTCTATGGCAATGCCTTGGACGAGCATCTTCAGCTCAATGAGTCTACGCTTTGGTCGGGTGTGCCCGTGGAAGGTAACAATCCTGAGGCTCGCATCGCTCTTCCATATGTGCGGCAAGCCATAGATCGAGGCGACTATGCCATAGCCGGAAAACTCTGGAAGGCCCATGCACAGGGACCCTATAGCGCACGCTATCTGCCTTTGGGCGATCTTTATATCAGCATGGGCTCACGCGGACCTGTGACACGCTACCGCCGAGAACTCGATCTGGGGACTGCCGTGTCGACGGTGAGCTATGAGGTGGGAGGAAAGCGTTATGAGCGCAGAACTATCATTTCTTATCCAGCGCAACTCATGGTGATGAGTCTGTGCACTACGGCCATGCGACAGGAGGTAAAGCTCAGACTCGACAGCAAGTTGCGGCACGAGGTCATCGGTGAGGGTACAGGCACGCTGGTGTTACGCGGACGGGCCCCTGCATATGTCGCAGCCCGAGAAAACGATGTGCTGCAGGTGGCCTACGACGAGCATCAGGGCATGAGTTTTGAGATCAGGGTGCGGGTGTTGGAATCCGATGTCACAGCCTGCGTGCATGGTGGCATTCTGCAGGTGCGGGGCGGAAAGCGTATTACGTTACTCTTAGCCGCCGCAACCAGTTATGAAAGCCCGTTCCAGTGTCCCGCCACAGACTGTCACGTCCCCTCGCGACGCAATGGAGAGGCCTTGCAAAACGCCCATGGAGGCACGTGGGAGACATTGCTCGCCGATCACCTTGCCGACTATCAGCGTCTCTACGGACGTGTGAACCTGCGTCTGGGCAACACCACGCATCACCAGCTTGTCATGCCAACCGACCGGCGGGTGAAAAGCTTTGCCGATGATGACAGCGACGGCGGATTGGCTGCGCTGTTCTTCCAATATGGCAGATACCTGCTTATCGCTTCGTCACGGCCCGGCGGAGTGCCTGCCAATCTGCAGGGAATTTGGAACGACCATATCCAACCGCCTTGGGGTTCCAACTATACACTCAACATCAATACAGAGATGAACTACTGGCCCGCCGAAGTGACTAACCTTTCAGAGTGCTTCACGCCGCTGGCCGACTTCATCGGGAGACTTGCGGTGAACGGTGCCGTCACGGCAAAGGTCAACTATGGACTGGACAGTTGTTGGGTAGCTCACCACAACTCAGACCTCTGGTGCAAGACTTCGCCCACTGGTGGCTATGCCGGCGATGTCAAAGGGGATCCGCGATGGTCATGTTGGCCTATGGCCGGTATATGGCTCTGCCAGCATCTGTGGGATCACTATGCCTTTACGGGCGACCGACAGTTTCTGCTCCGAACAGCCTACCCACTGATGAAAGGCGCGGCACGCTTTGCCGAGCAATGGCTGCAACGCGACAACAACGGGTGGTTGCAGACCAGCCCGGCCACATCGCCCGAAAACAGATTCTACTACTATGATGCCTCTGGCCAACGGCAGGAAGGAAGTGTGTCGAAGGGAACAACCATGGATTTGGCTCTGTTGCGCGAACTGCTTAATGACATGAGACAGGCGGCCAGAGTGCTTGGAGACTCCGCAGAAGCCACCCGTTCCGATAGGTTGTTGCAACAGTTGCAGCCTTATCGGATAGGCCGTCAGGGGCAGCTGCTTGAATGGTTCAGGGAGTTTGAAGAACAGGATCCTCACCACCGCCATGTGTCGCATTTGTTAGGTCTGCATCCCGGCAGACACATCCTGCCGCGACGGGACAAAGTCCTTACTGATGCCGCGCGCCGCACTCTGCAATTGAGAGGTGACGGCGGAACCGGATGGTCAATGGCCTGGAAAATCAACATCTGGGCACGGCTGGAAGATGGTAACAGAGCGTTTGCCATGCTGAAACACGCACTCTCTGTCGCGAAAGGCACAGAAGTGTCAACTCAAGGCGGTGGAGTGTATCCCAACCTCTTTGATGCTCACCCGCCATTTCAGATCGACGGCAACTTCGGGGCTACGGCGGGCATCGCCGAGATGCTGGTACAGAGTCATGCCGGATATATCCATCTGTTGCCGGCCCTGCCTGATGCATGGAGTTCGGGTGAGGTGACTGGACTGAAGGCTCGCGGCGGATTTGTCATTGACATGCAGTGGCGTAACCGTCAGATCACTGAGCTACGAGTAATCTCTACTTTGGGAGGGCCATGCCGGTTAGTGGCTGCTACACCCTTTGGACTGCAGGTCGATGGAACATCAGACCATCAATATGAGGCACCTGATGCCATAAACAAAGTGGTTGAAGCAGCTGATCCACCATCTGTGTGGGTGGACGGGCAGGTGCACCGAGCCGGCTCGGTCAACCTCACTGGATTGTATGCTACCACCCTCCATACTACCATGGGTGGGCATTATGCTATCGTCATGAAATCTTCAAAGTGATAATAACAATGAACAAAGAAACTCAAATACTATTGTGGGGCATGCTCCTGATGATAGGTATGTCGGGCAGAGCTTCGGCTGACAATCGGGGCGAGAGTACCTGGGTGACTGTGGGAAAGGATGGAAAATTAGTTTACCAAACCACGCCGCGGGGTGACCGAATTGCAGACTTCTCCCATGCTGGTTACCGGGGTGGGGGCGTAGCGCTTCCTCTGGTGAAGACCATGAGGCGGGTAAAGACTGAGCCAGGCATCACCGACTATACCGACAAAATACAAAAAGCCATCGACGAGGTGTCGGCTCTGCCACTGCGGAAGGGAGTACGAGGAGCCGTGGAACTGGGCGAGGGCGAATACCCCTGTAACAGGAGTCTGCTGATTGCCGCAGATGGGGTGGTGGTGAGAGGCTGTGGAGAGGCAGATCAGAAACGATCGACTATCGTGATGTCGGGTCAGAAGCACGCAGCCTTTGTCATGTGCAAGACTGTTGTCCAGAACCATATTGCGGACCGACAACTGATGGTGAAAGGTGTGAAGGTTGTTGACAGTTATGTACCCTTTGGCTCCTATGAGGTGCATGTGAAAAACAGCACAGGTTTCAAGCCTGGTGACGAAGTGTTGATCATGAAACCTGTGACGAAGCGCTGGATTGCCTTTATGCGAATGAATGACCTAAAGCGTGACGGAAAAACACAGACCTGGCTGTCCGAAGGTACCGTGTTGTCAACCCGGCGTACCATTGATAAAATGACAGAAGGAAGTCTGCACTTTACGGTACCGTTGGTCGATGCATACGATGCACTATTGACCAATGATAGCACGCGTGTGGTACATGCGCAGCAAGAGGCGTTGCTGAGCAATGCCGGTGTGGAGCACTTGCGTATCGTGTCTCCGGCGCAACCCGTCAATCATACCATAGCTAAATATTTCGGGGTTCGACTTAATGGACAGGACTGCTGGCTCAGAGACATCGATCTGTTTGAAACTATGGAAAGTATTGCCATCACCGGACGCAGGATAACCTTGCAACGTGTGTCGGTCATCAGAGAGGCTCGCCATCAGGGTTCATCCAAACCGGCTGAGTTTGCCCCTAATGCCGGTCAGGTTCTAATGGACCGATGCTATGTCAAGGGAGACAATATCTGGTCGGTTGCAGTAGGTGCCCGTGTGTCTGGACCCATTGTGCTACTTAACTGTCACTTTGAAGGCGATGGCCGTTTCCAAGGTCACCAACGCTGGAGTACGGCGTTTCTACTTGACAACTGTAGCTTTGAACGGGGAGGTATCGACTTTATGAACCGTGGCGAGATGGGCTCGGGGCATGGCTGGGGCACCGCATGGGCCGTGGCATGGAATTGTACAGCCAAGACCTTTGTCAACCAGCAGCCACCGGGATGCTACAACTGGGTGATAGGTTGCAAGGGGGAGCGTGTGATGCAACGGCGCCCCTTTGCCAAAAACGGCCCCTTTGAGCCCGAAGGCACCTATGACTCGCACGGGAGCCCCGTGACCCCATGCAGCCTCTATCTGACTCAGCTCAGGGAACGGTTAGGCAATGAGGCCGTCAAAAACATAGGCTACTGATGCCGATTTCGTTCAATATATTCGCTGGGCGAACAGTTGTAGACCGTTCGAAAGCACTTGCTGAAGTAGGCTTGCGAGTTGAAACCCGTTTGTATGGCGATGTCAAAGATCGAGTGGTCTGTCTCGGTCAATAGTTGAGCTGCCACCTCCAACCGTTTATTCTTGATCAGTTCGATAGGTGACAGCTGACTTACCGTCTTGAGTTTCTTGTAGAGGTTTGACCGGCTGACGCCGATTTCCTTGCAGATAAAGTCGATATTCAGGTCTGGATTCGAGATATTCTGTTCGATGATCTGGAAGAAGTTCTGTACAAAGATGTCTTTTGAGTTTTTGAGATCCAGTCCCAAGGCTTCTGGCGAGAAATGCTTGCCATAGACATCCTTAAGCTTCTCGCGTGTCTCTAAGATGTTTTTGACGCGGTGGATGAGAATGTCAATGCTGAATGGCTTGACAATATAGTCATCAGCACCCGTTTCAAATCCCTCTATGATATGCTCTGCCATTGATCTTGCTGTCATGAGAACCACCGGAATGTGACTGGTCTGCATGTCCTCTTTCACAAGCCTGCACAGTTCCAGTCCATCCATCACTGGCATCATGATGTCACTGATAATGATGTCGGGTTGCTGTGTCATGGCCAGTTGCAGTGCTTCCTTGCCGTTGGTGGCCTCCGTAACCTCAAACCACGGCATTAGGCTTTCCCTTACGTACTGTCTTACCTCTGCATTGTCTTCTACCAACAACACGGAGTAGGTGCGCCCGATCTTCACCTTCATGCCAGTGGTGGCAGGTATCACGTCTTGTGTTACGAGCTCCTTATCGTTGTAGAGATCTTCGGGGCGATAGCAACGTTTGTCGGAGGCAAACACTACGCTAAACGTGGCACCTCCCGTCTCATTGTTGCATGCCCAAATTACGCCATGGTGAAGATGAACGATGGCTTGCGTGAGACTCAGACCGATGCCTGACCCCATTCCCGCTGTCGATGGCGAATTGGATGCTTGATAGAATGGTTCGAAGATTTTGACCAACTCTTCTTCCGGTATGCCTTGACCGTTGTCGATCACGCGCAGCAGCATGAGGTCTGTGTCTTTTGGCAAGTTAACAGTCAGCTGACTCGGTACATCTTCCAGTACTTTCTGGTCGGCGGGATCGAGGATGAGACTGATGCGACCGTGATTAGGTGTGCTCTTCAGTGCGTTGGACAGCAGATTGAAGAGTATTTTTTCAAAGAGCACCTTGTCAAACCAAGCCATACGATGCTCTTTTTCATGGTTGTACGTGAGATCTATGTCCTTGTCAGCGGCAATACTTTTGAAAGCACCGTATATCTCGTCGACATAGGCATAGAGGTCGTGCTGTCCCACCTTGACCTGCATCTTTCCTGACCCACTCTTGCGGAGGTCCATGAGCTGATTGACCAATAACAATAGGCGTTGGGCGTTATTGTAGATCAGTTCTAACTTGTTCTTCATTTCAAGGTCGGGTGTGTGTCGGTTCATGAGGTGTTCGAGTGGCGAGAGAATGAGCTGTAAAGGAGTGCGCAACTCATGTGAAAAACTGGTGTACATTGTCATCTTTGCCTGATGAAACTCGTTCTGCTGTTGCTGCACGCGCTGCTCATACACCAATGCTTGCTCCAGCGCACGTTTCTTGTTAATATAGTAGAGGATGAGGAACAGAATGCCAACCACCAAACATGCGTACAGTAGGTATGAATACCAAGTGGCCCAAATCGGTGGGCTCATCACGATGGGCAGCGTTCTGATACTACTACTCCACAGCCCGTCATTGTTTGCCGCTTTCAGTTCGAAGACATATTTTCCAGGGCTCAAGTTTGTGTAGTAGGCCTCATGCCGGTTGCCTACATAGTTCCAGTCCTTGTCATGCCCCACCAGTCGATAAGCATACCTATTCTGCTGCGGATAGGCATAGTTGAGTGCGCAGTAGCTGATAGTGATGTTGTTCTGGTCATGTTGCAGTCTGAGAGTCTTTACATCGTCGAGCACAGTTTCAATTAGCCTGCCGTTTCCAGGAATAACCAATTTGTTATTTACTGCTAAACTGTTGAGCACGATGGGTGGAGCGTAGGTGTTCAGCGTCAGTCGGTTGGGATCGAAAGTCACGAAACCATTGCTGGCACTGAATCCGATATCGCCTCCAGGTAGCATGGCACCGCTGTTAGGCGAGAACTCTTGTACCCCCACCATATCTACTGCATAGTTGTGCATTTTGCGCTTCACTTGGTCGTAGCAGGTAATGCTGTTGCCGTTGCTAATCCATAGCCTGTTGTGCTTGTCTGCCACAATCATGTAAACCTCGTTGCTGGCCAGACCGTGTGCCTTGTCCACGGTCGTTGTCAATCCTTTGCCATCGATGTATCTGCATATACCTCCTCCAAAGGTCCCCACCCATACGTTCCCCATGTGGTCGCGTGTCAGGGTGGTTACATAGTTGGCCGGCAGGTGTTCCCTTTCCTTACTATTTTTATTGTAGGTCGTTATCACGCCTCGTTGGGTGTCGAATCTAATCAAGCCGTTATTGCGTGTGCCTAATAGGAGCACGCCGTGGCCCAAGGTTAGCATACACCTCATACTTGGGAAACCATATGATTTACTTAAACCCTTGATAGAGAACCTGCGCTTAATCTTACCGTCGGCAGCCACGTATACCAATCCCATGTCGCCTTTTGATGTGGCCAGCCACATCCCTCCTTTAGGGTCATGCAGAATGCCATACACAGAAGTGGTCTGATGCAACGTCACCTTCTCTCTGAAACGGTGGGTAGTGGGGTCGAAGACAAAGACTTCACCTTCTGCTGTGCCGCACCAAAGTCTGCCATTGCCGTCAGAGCCTACACTCTTAATGATGTTACGGCCTCTCGTGCCCCTAGGACCATGGTAAGGGTAACACTTGTAGCTGTCGGCCGAAACGTTATATTCGAGCAGTCCAGAGCCTTCGGTAGACACAAATAATCTGTCCTTGCCAAAGGATATCATCTGTCCGTAGATACCCTGTTCGTCTCCGATTTGGTCGGCTGGTTCATGGAGCGTGAACCTATTATTGTAGACACTGAAATAGTTAGCTCCTCCGGAGTATGTGCCAATCCAAAGCCCGTTACTCTTGTCGGCGCAAAGCGAGTAGACGGAGAAGTGGCTGAGTTGACCCTTGCCCTTGCCATAGTGCTTCACGCGTGACAATTGTTGCGTGCTGATGTCTATGACAAACAATCCGTCGAAAGTACCCAGAAACAGTTTGTTGCCCATCTGCACTACAGTCCTGATGTTATTGGTCGTGAGCACTGTATTATAAGTATTGAAGGTCTGCATGCCGTTGGTACGTGGGTTATATCGGCACAATCCACCATTCTTGGTGGCAATCCATATCATGCGTTGTTTATCCTCGTATATCTCGGCAATGTCATCGTCAGGCAGACGGCATTCACCACTTGAACGTGTATAGTGACTCAGTCTGCGATTGCGAGGATTGTAGCGATATACCCCATTGACTTCTGTGCCTACCCAGATCTGTCCATCTGATGACTCTGCCAATGCAGTCACCGACTTATTTTTCAGCAGGGGGATTAAGGGGAGTTGTCTGGAGGATTTGTTGGTGAGCTTATTGGAGGTATATGCAGACGCCAGCACATAGAGGCCGCTGGTCGTACCTACCCACAATCTGCCGCTGCTGTCCACCAGGAGTGCGCGTGCCCCTCCAACCAATGGTGTTGTGTGGGTGCCGACGAAGGCGCAAGCTTGTCCAGTGACCAAGTCAAACCGAGTGAGGCCACGCATGCTACCTATCCATAGTATATGTGTCGCGGTCTCGGCCATGGACGTGATATGGTTGTCGGCCAAACTGTGTTGTTCATCGTGGTCGTCGTGTTTATACACTTCCATTTCGTTGCCGTCATAGCGGTTGAGTCCATTTCGTGTACCCAGCCACATATAGCCCTTGTAGTCTTGGTGAATTTTCAGCACCGAGAGTTGTGACAAGTGATCTTTTAGTCCGATATTCCAGAAATAGTATGTGTCTTTTGCTTTACCCAGCATGATGTATGGTGTCAGCACCAGAACGAGCGTGACCAAGATATGGATTAGTGAACGGGGGTAGATTATCATAGGTATGTTTTCTGTTTCAAAGTGTAAAGTTACATCTTTTATTTCGAAATTGTGTCTGAATTTCTTATATTTTTGATTTCATCCATATAAAATGATAAAAACGACATGCCTATTCTTATAAGCATGTCGCATGATTCTTTGGGTGTGTGCCTTAGGATGAGAGTTTGGAGCGTCAGTCGTGCGGCGTAGGGTTAGTGTTGGTTTGAGCTTCGTACACCTTGAAGTCGGCCAGCATCAAACTCTCATCTTTGATGCCGTTGGTGGGGCGATCGGTGAAACCGGTCAGCGTCTTGCCGTAGCTGCGATAGATACCAAACTTATTTCGAATACTCACGGCTCCCTTACGCCAGAGGTCGATATCATTAAATGATTTGTCTACCAAGATTTTACCATCGTTTATTCTTGTCATTTTGATCTTGAAACTACCATGATGGGTATAGTGCATCTCAGTCTCGACCTGTACCCATTGTCCCTCAAAGTCGCTTAGCGGCAGGTTGTCAATAATAGTGCCTTTTGAGGCAGATGGGATATCTCCGGTGTGGATAACCTGCATTCTTCGGTTACTGCCGTCACCATCGCATCGTGGAGTGATGGTGATGAGAGGTGCTCCGTTGTTTCCTTCTTGTGCTTTGAGCTGATGAATATGGCAGAAATTTGTAGACGGCCTGAATTTTTTTGGTATCCTGAATTTCCATGACAGTTTTTGTCTCTCGTCCCAGTTACCATTGATCTTGTACCATGCGGATGATGTCTGCGACTTCATCTCATTGCGTTGACGATCTATCAACTTGCCCCGGTCACCATCGAGCACCTCGTTGTTGGCATGGATGAAAAATTGAAAGACATATTGCGCGATGTCGTTGTCGTATTCGACTTTGCAGTGTATGCCATTCTTGTCATCAATGTCTGAAAAATTCGGGTTTTCCGTATAGTCCCATCCGAAGCGGTGCATGTACTGGTTGATGGCGTTATAGTCTTTGCCCAAAAGCGAAGCGTCAGCTTGCATAGAACTTTCTAATGTGTATATGGGTTGGTTTGTTTGAGGATTGGTGGGATGGGATATTGGCAATTGGGTTGTCTCTGTCTCTTTGGTGCAAGCTGAAACCGATGTAGCTACACAAAACGCTATCACCACCGATCCTTTAATCAATACATTTTTTTTCATGAAGTTTTAATGTGTTTGTCTGATTATGATGATTCTGTTGACTCTGCTGATTTAACCCCTTTGTCGCGCTTTACTTCGAAATCTGTTGGTGAAATGCATTGGCTGCAGTCTTGGTGTGCACTATGTCGCTTTGCATGTCTGGGCAAAGCCCATGATCTTTACTCAGCGCTTGTTGGTAGTGATGATGATCACGCCGTTGGCGCCCCTCGCACCATATCCGCCACCGTCTTTTATCACCTCGATTTTGTCGATGTCGTTTACAGAGATTTGTCGGTCAACCTCGGCACTTGATTCATAGACCGTTCCATCGACTACAAAAAGTGCTTCGTTGCCCGATTCAAGCGAACTTCCCCCGCGGATAGTGACCAGAGAACCGTTGCTGCCCTCAGTAACGGTAACACCGGGGATGGAGGAGCGCAGTACGTCGTAGATTGTATTGGCTGACATGCGGGCAATTTGTTCGCGCACCAGTACATTAGATGCCATGGCACGTAGAGTTTGCCTGTAGGCTATCACCTTTTGTCGTGAGCCTTCTTTCAGCGTAAAACTTTGCTTGCCAAGGAGAAGCGTCACGTCCTTGTAAGAGCCAACGGCAAACACCGCCTCATACTTTCGGTTGACGGTGATCACCACGGTGTCGTGTGGTGTCGTGTCCACAAGCATCCAAACACCTTGGTCATCGGTAACAACCGAGGTGTTGGTATTCTTCTTCCAAACTTTCAATCCTTTGGCCGGACGCTGTTTCCTATCTATGATAGTTCCTTTAATCTGAGCCGACAGTTGGTCC
Organism: uncultured Prevotella sp.; assembly: GCA_900317545.1. Classification (GTDB taxonomy): domain Bacteria; phylum Bacteroidota; class Bacteroidia; order Bacteroidales; family Bacteroidaceae; genus Prevotella. Next base: position 37,106 of record ONHE01000056.1, read on the forward strand.
GCTGCCAGTAGAGAAATCAGAACGATAGCTGCTATTCTTTTTATGATCATGGCGTTTTATTCACAGTTTAACGAAAATGTTGTAGTTGCTTGCCAGAACTTGGACAGCAGTGATTGATACCTGCCCGATCCGTTGCCCATAAGGACAATATCTCATACGTTTCCGGATGCGGGCAGGGCGATGTGAAAGGGGCTGTCCTGTGGCTCATGACTCGTTGACCAGCTATTATATACGGAAGTGTTGGTACAGTCTGACAATTTGTCCAAAGATGTTCACAAGAGTGATATGCTTATTTGAGCAGATCGTCTGCGTTGGATGCATAGCAGTCATCGAGATAGAACTTGGGCAAATTACGGGCACCGTTGCCGTTGAGCTGGTAGATTTCCCAGTTGTTGATGAACATGCTACCCCGGCATCCCATGTCTGTGCGTACGCGGTGAGCAATATCAGTCCTTAAAGCTTCGGAACCATCTACATAAACTACCAATATTTCGTCGGAGGCCATTCCTAAAGATACGGTGTGATATGCTAAGTTCTGAAAAATGTTCATGCTGTTGAGCAAGTGATACTCGTTGACTTCAGTCTTGACCCCCGTAGGGCTGACGTGCTGTACAATGATGCACACGTTCCACTCATTGGTGCCTTCCGCGGTGAGTCCATCCGTTAGGAGCGGATAGCCGTCAGTAGGAATGTGCGGATACCATTGTAAACGTATTTGTCCGATATAGTTGTTCTCATTTGTCAAGTCAGAGCGCATGTTCCATCGGTATTCCAGCACAGCATTGGCAGATTTCTTGCCCACGGTGATCGTCCTGGTGGTGGGCATGTTCCCATCGAATCCCAGTTTGGCACGCACGGAAAATGGTACGCGAAGTTCATCGTCGTTAAACGAATGGCGGATATAGCGCGTCGGTTCTGTGGATGAGTTGACTGTGGCTTGGAGATATTGGTTGCCAGCAGCGTCAGTTTTGATGCTGCTTTTAGCGTTCTGAAGTGAGAACGAGGTCTGGCTCTTGTTGCTGAACTTCTCAAAAAAGTAGCTCGATACATACATTTGATGCGAGCGAGTCTGCTCTTTGTTGCCCACCTTTGCAGTGCAGGTGATTGTATAGGTGCCCGGTACAGATGGGGCTTTCCAGGTCATCTCGTTCAGACCTTGGGGTTGGGTCAGAGTGCCGCCGTCGCAACTCCAGGTATAGGTGGTGTGCCAAAGATCGCTTGAGTTGACGCACATCCACACTTTGACCTTTTGGTTGCAGTAAAACTCGTCACCCATAGTGTTGAGAGAGTCAATTGTCAGCGAATCGCTTTCGTCGCTGCAGGAGGTGAGCCCGGCTGCGATAGCCAATGATAAGATACAATGCAGGTATTTCATAATCGTTTCTTCTTGATGTTATCAGTTGTTAATGTGAATCTGTCCCTGTCTGGGACGGTCGAGCCAGCTGTCCAAGACGTGCATGTATGACTTGCTCACGGTAGAATACAAATTGGCCGTGCGCGGCTTGATGGTTGACTTGTAGTGACCGTCGAAATTGTTGAAAACAATGTTCGGATTGCGGTCTTTGAGCAAGTACATGTTGACGTAAGCCGTGTCGGCCGAAGCACATGTTGGATACCACGTAGGTTCAGCCGACATGTTCGTAAAGGTGTATTCGCCCTTGACGATATGGTAGAGCAAGAATTCCTGCACCTGCTGCTTCGGGTAAGCAGTCATCGATATGGGTACATAGGTGATGGTGTCATCGGTGGCTTCGTCGATGTAGGTGATGGGATGTTGCATGAAGTAACTTTTGTCTGACTCGGTCTCTGAGTTGAATGCGGTGTTGGTGGGCAACAGGTAGGTCATGTTTGTTTGCTTGAAGGCGTCTTCCAGTCCGGCGTAGTCAATGGCTTCTTTGAGCAAAGAGAAGATATCGGTGCGCGATGTTATCCAGTCGTAGGTCGACATCTCAACCTTGTTATTGGCTAAGCCTGCTTTATAATCGTAGTCATAGGATTCCTGGACATCAAGCCCGAAAACCTCACAGCTGGTAGTCATGCTTGAGATGACGACAGTTGCACATAGACAGGCTATCATTTTGCTTTTCATATTCATGATGTTTTTTAGGTTTGGGTTATCGTTCTGGGTAGGGTGGGTTCTGGTCCCCTTCGAGTGCTTTGTTTGATTCGAACTCGCGGTAGTATATGGGCCAATAACATGTGCCCTCATCTCCGAAACCGGTGACAGTGACTCCGGCTTTCTCTTGTCGCTGCGAGTAGATTGGCCCCATCACCTTGACGAGCTTGCCTGTGCGCATGAGGTCAAACCAGCGTTGTCCCTCACCGTAGAACTCAATTTGCCGTTCCTTGAGAATCAGATTCTCAATTTCTTCGACATTGTCAGGTGACGAAACGTCGAGTGTGGCGTCGCGCAGGTAGCCAACGCGCTGTCTCAGCTGGTTGACAATGGCCAGGGCCTCAGCCCCGCGCCCCAGTTTGTTGAGGGCTTCGGCCCGCAGGTAGTAGACGTTGCTGAGACGCATGAACACCTGTTTGATCTCACTGTCGGTGGTGTTGAGCACAGTATAATAGGACTTGAAGCTTTGGTTGTTGGCATCGTATTCGGCATTGGGGTTCTTAAGACTATATTTGATGCACTTTTGTATGCCTGAGACATTGTAGCTGGCATAGCTCAATGGCACGCGGCTACCATTATAGAACAGCGCGATCGTGTCGAGGGTACACCACAGACGTGCATCTTTGCCCTCGCCCGAATAGAGTCGGTCGATGAGCTCGTCGAAGAGCGGTTCGGCCATCTGATAACCGTTGTTGGTGTTGGATGCTCCCATAAGACCGGGCCATCCGCTCGATGCACCGTTGTTGATATAGCTCCACGACATGGCGAAAATGTCTTCTTTTGATCCTTCAGGATTCTCAAAGGCAGCCTTCCATTCCACTTCGTCTGCAGCCAGGCTGTAGTTCTTGTTGTTGATGAAGTAGTTTGATGCTTCCAGTGCCTTGTTATACTCGTGATACCACATGTATACCTCTGTGCGCAGGTCGTACATGGCAGCCAGGCTGAGATAGTAGACGCTGCTGGTATTTGAGATCATGAAATAGTTGATGGCTTGGTCTATGTCGGCGAGTATTTGTGCCTTCACCTCGTCAAGCGATGCTCTCGGTGTGCTGATGGTGTTGAGATTGCCGTCCCATGTGTCGTTGACGATGGGCAGACGACCCCATACACGCGTTGCGTAGAAATACATGAAGGCGCGCATGCCGTAGGCCTGTGCCATGTAAGGCGCATATTCCGATTCCAGCACGTTCGGGATGGTGGGATACATTTTGATACCCGTGTTGCACCGGGTAATGCACTGATAAACAGACTGCCAGTTGGATTCACTCATGGTGGGAGTGAGAGCATTCATGTAGATGTTATTGTTGACATAGCCTGTGGTTTCAATATTGTCGCTGCGGCAGTCGCCCCAAATGGCTTGGTTGCGCTGCAGCGCGCTCTGGAATGCGCCGTAAATGCCGGCGTTCCAGTTGGTCATCTCAGTCTTGTCCTTGAAATAATTTTCAGGGGAGAGATCTGACAGCGGAGATCTGTCCAGGAAGTCGTTGCAGCCGGAGAGCGATATCAGCATGGTGGCTGCTATGATAATTTGTTTTTTCATTGTATCGGTGTTTATTAGAATCCAACATTCAGTCCCAGTCCGAATTCTCTGCTCCGTGGATAGCTGGAGGAGTCTTTGCCTGGATTGAGCACACTCATTTTCACCTCAGGATCGAAACCGGTGTAGTTGGTCCAAGTCAGCAGGTTCTTTCCATAGACGTATGCCTGAACATTACGTAGGGGCGTATGGGTGAGCCAGTTTCGGTTAAGGGTGTAACTTAGCCTTACGTCTTGTAGCCTGAGGAAGCTGCCGTCCTCGAGGAACTGGTCGCTCAGTGACATGGAGTTATTGAGTGTCTTTCGAGCCCGTGAGTCGAGGGCATACCAGGTCGTGATCTCTCCAGGATATTTCCAGCCCTGGAGGATATATTCAGGGCTCTGTTTATGGGTGTTACCTCCCCATGAGGTATTATAACGCTTAACGTCATTCCAGATTTTTCCACCCCAACTGAGGTAAAAATTGACCGTCAGGGAGAAGTTCTTCCAGTTGACAGAGTTAGCCCAAGAGGCATACCATTGCGGGGTAGCGACGCCTAACTCGGTCTGGTCGTTGGTGTCGATGATGTTGTCGAGCTCTCCATCGGCATTGGGTTTGTTGTACCAAATGACGTCTCCTCCGCCTGCAATCACGCCATTGACCTTCATCTGTTGCACTTTGCCACTATAGTCGCTGCCATCGGGCAAAAGATATTTGATCAGCGTGGGTTGTCCGTCGAGGCCGATGATGACATTGCCGTTGTCATCACGCTTGAAGACTGGCTCGAGCCGAGTCTTGAAGTCTTCGGTCCATGCGTTGCTGGCGTTATACCGATAGACTCCGAGGTTCTTGTATCCGTACCATATACCTGCCTGTTTTCCCTTGGCAACGAGCCATGCGCCGTTTGACACATAGTCTTCTGCAGCCAGGTCGGTGATGGTGTTCTTGTTTTTCCACCAGTTTACCGTTGTCGACCATCGCCACTCCTTGGAGGCCACGGGCACGGCGGTGAGCGAAAGCTCTATGCCTCGGTTGCGGATGGATGCCAGATTCACGCGCATAGTGCTGTAACCCGTGGTATAGGGCAGGTTATAATCTGACAGCAGGTCGCTGGTGTTCTTGACGTAGTAGTCGGCCACAAAGGCTATGCGCCCGCCCAGGAAGCTCAGGTCTAAACCAATGTCCGTCTGCTTGGTCTGCTCCCACTTGAGGTTCGGATTGCCATATTTGTTGTTGGGCACGACGCCTCCCACTCCGTTGTAATAGGCTGCTCCCGAGCGATAGGTTGAATAGGCCTCGTAACGGCCTATCCGGTCGTTTCCGGTGATGCCGTAGCTTGCGCGCAGCTTGCCGTCTGTCAGGATGTCCGAGGCCCAGGTCATGAAGGGCTCGTCGGAGAAGCGCCAGGCTGCAGAGATCGAGGGGAAGAATCCCCATCGGCTGTTTTGACCGAAGCGCGAAGAACCATCGTAGCGTCCCAGTGCGGTAAGTGTGTAACGGCTTTTCCAACTGTACACGGCGCGGCCGAAAAATCCTGCCATGGCTTCATCCCATCCAGAGGTGTAGGTGCTCGAAGCGTCAAGTTGGGTGGCCATGTTCATGTAATGGATGTTTTCCGAGAGGAAATACGATCCGGAGATGTTGAAAAGCAGTTGCTTGGTTGACTCGAAGGAGGCACCAAGCGTGGCGCTCAGCGAGTGGTCACCCAGCTGCTTGTTGAAGGTGAGGTAGGCCTCGCCCGTATATTTCAAGCGCTCCTCTTTGTTGTCAGACCCTGTGTTGTGACCGTTATTGCTGCCCTCAAGATATTTTGAGGCGAATTTTACCTCACGGTTAGAGAGGTAGTCGGCGGCAATGCTGGCATTGAGCATGAGCCAGTCCGAGAATTTCCATGTTAGCCCTTGATAGAAATTGCCGGTATAGAAATAGTTCTCGTCGAGCCGTTGAGTCATCTCTGCCACAGGGTTGCGTCTTCCTCCTGATGAGTAATAGGGGATAAGTTCGCCGTCGGGATACCATATGATCATGTCCGGATCGCGCCGCAGGGCATCCTGAATGGTGCTGGTCTTGACGTCGTTGCGTTTCTCAAAGCTCAGTCTTACACGCGTGGTGAAAGTGATATTCTTCCAGGCATTATAATCAACGTTGACATTAGCCGTGTAGCGGTCATCTTTTGAGGCAATGTAAATGCCCTTGAGGTCCAGATAGTTAAGTGACGCTCTATACCTAAACCCCTTGCCGCCTCCGCTGATCTGCATGGAAGCGTCATCACGGTGACCGGTTCGAAGCAGCAAGTCTTGGTAGTAGTAGTTGGTGCTGTATTGCAGTCCTACGGAATCAGTTCGGTTGGAAAACTTCTCCAGCGTCTTGGAAGCATTGGATAGATCGGAGGCAGCCATGCTGAGCCTGCTCTCGAAAGCGTTGACCTGAGGCAACTTCCGTGCTGCGGTGTAGAACGAGTGCTGGTAGCGCACGTCTACGCTGGGCTTGCCCTCTTCGCCGGTCTTGGTGGTCACTAAGATGACACCGTTGGCGGCACGGGCACCGTAGATGGCCGATGTGGCAGCATCTTTCATCACTTCGATGCTTTTAATGTCGTTTGGCGAAAGATTGTCAATGTTGTCAACCGGGACGCCGTCTACGATAAACAGAGGTGCCACACCATCGTCGCTGAAAGTAGATGCACCACGGATGGAAATAAAAGCCGATGCTCCCGGAGCTCCCGAGTTGGATACGATCTGCATGCCCGGGGCGGCGCCCTGAAGGGCATCGAGCAGCGTGGCGGCACCTTTCTCTTCAATTTTTTTGCCATCGATAGAGGTCATGGCTCCTGAGATGTGTTTTTTGCTCATAGTGCCGTAACCCACGACCACTACTTCGTCGAGCCCCTTGGTGTCTTCGAACATTGTTATATGCATGGTACCGCCGGTGGCCTTTTGCTCGACGGTTTTGTAACCTAAAAAGCTAAAGGACAATGTTGAGCCTTTGGAAACCTGTAGAGAGAAATTACCGTCAAGGTCGGACACGGTTCCTCCCTTTCCCCCCTTGTTCATAATGGTGACTCCGACGATCGGTTCATTGTTTTTGTCGACAATATTGCCGCGCTGCGTGATGGTTTGCGCTTGAACTAAATTACCCAGGCATAGAAAGACGAATATGGCCGTACATCGCCAAAAATGCGGGATTGTTTTGTGTTCTTTTTCTTTCATTAGATTACTTGTTATAATTGTTGTAAACGGTTGTCTGTCTTGTCGGGATTTGTTTGCTGTTTAGGCTCGTCAGATGTGTCCCATGATGTTTTAACGGCAAAATAAGCTGTTTTTTTTTCAGATCATTAATAAAATCCTCTACTTAATTAGTAAAATTGTGGCTAATCTTTTCAATAACTCATTTTCTTCGTTGATTGGCAATTTAATGATCTCGATGAATATGGCATCAGGCGTGTCCTGTCTGAATCGGCCGGTGAGCTTCATTCAACAAGAATTTGTATGAGGCGCTGTCGGCAATGGCTGGTTTGGTGGGAATATCCACAGGGGCGACAGAGAGCTATCCTCCGGGCCGCCCGGAGCTATCCTTTCGGTCGCCCGGAGCTATCCTTTCGGTCGCCCGGATGATAGCTCTGTCCCGGCATCAGAAATCCCCCGTGTCGGCTTGCCTTTGCACTGTATGAAGTCAGGAAGGCATGATTTTCATAAATAATGAGATGAATTTATTAATATGTTTGGAGAATAATCCATTTCTTTGCATGTGAATTTAGCAATCGACAATCACCGAAATAAATAATAACCCATGTAACAACACTTTATAGATTACAGTAATGAAACTAACAAACAAATTCGGTTTTATTCCTTTAAAAACCTTATGCATGCTTGCGATGTTGATCATAAGCATTGGTATTAGTGCTCAGACAATCAAACAAGAGGGGGTTGTCGTTGACAGGAACAATGAGCCTCTGATAGGTGTCACCGTACAACTGAAAAAGGGTACGGGTGGGACGGTAACTGATATGGATGGGAAATTCTCCATTCAGGTGGAAGTGGGGGCTCCTCTTGCCTTTTCTTATATGGGCTATTCCCAAGTAGTAAAGAATGCAACTGGGGTGCTGATGAAGGTCACGCTGCTTGAGGATGTAAAGGGCCTTGATGAGGTCGTGGTGGTCGGTTATGGCACGCAAAAGAAGGCAAGTGTAACCGGAAGTGTCTCAACGATAAATGTGAAAGAAATAGAAGACTATCCGTCTGCAAACCTTTCGACGATGTTAGCTGGGCGATTATCAGGCGTATATATTACTCAAGGCACCGGAAAACCTGGGACTTCTGCTTCGTTCAGTGTCAGGGCGAAGGGAACTCCCAATAATTCTGATCCGCTTTACGTCATTGATGGAGTTGTCCGCGACAAAATGGCTTTTGATGCGCTTGATGTAAGTGAGGTTTCTAATATTTCGGTATTGAAAGACGGTGCTTCTGCTGCTGTTTATGGTTCCCGCGCAGCCAATGGCGTTGTGTTGGTGACGACCAAGCGTGGAGGCAGTCTGAAGCCTACCATTAATTATACGGGGACTGTCGGTTTTGATGTAGCCGCTATGATTCCGGAAACGCTTACGGCATATGAGCAAGCGGTCTATCTGAATGACCGGGCGATACAAAGCTATCTCAATAATGCAATTTGGAATCCAAACGTACAGCAGCAAGACCCGACTACCAAATCTTCCTGGTACACGGATGATGAGCTGGAGCATTTCAAGTCAACAGATTATAGCTTCTTGGACGATGCCTGGCGTACACCTTGGTCAACACGCCATGCACTCAATATCACCGGTGGATCTGAGAAAGTGAGATATTTTATCGGAGGTGCCTATTATTATAATGTGGGTTCATTCGATAATCTTAAGTATTCCAAGTATAATTTCCGTGCCAGCGTCGATGCCGACATTTCAAAGAATTTGACGGTCGGTCTCAATCTAAGTACAGATAACCGCAAGGATACGAAACCCAACTGGAAATCGGACAAAGATCGTGACCGCATGAATGACTTGTACAAAGGTCTTTTGTTAAGGACCAAGACGATCCCCAGCATGATTGACGGGTTGCCGGTCGGCAATTTTATTGAATGGCACCCATTGATGCTTATCAGTGAAGAGTCCGGACTGCATACCAAGAAATGGCAGAACATAAACGTAAATGCCTATGCCGAATACAAGGTGCCTTTTATTAAGGGATTAAAGTTTAAATTCCAATACAACCGATCTGTAAATAACAGATTGATAAAGAAATTCAACTTCCCTTATGTGATGTATAATTTTAAGACGGCCGGTAAACATAATCATTATATTGATCCAAGTAATGTGGTGGCATCTACTAAGACTCGGGATGATGGCAACTATGTTTACAAGGAGAACCAGTATTCAGAAGCTTATCAGCTCAACTTCTTCACTACCTACGAACGTTCTTTTGGAAAACACGATTTGAGTGCTGTATTTGTTTATGAGCAGTCTGAGGGGAATAGTGAGCGGTTTGATGCGCAGCGTAATAAGTTGATTACTTGGGAAATGCCGGAATTTTTTGGAGCCAGTGGAGATGCCTCTGAATCTATCGTCGGAGATGGCTCCGTAAGCGAGAGTGGACGTATTTCATATGTTGGTCGATTAAATTATGCTTTTGCTGAAAAGTATCTGCTTGAAGCCGCTTTCCGTGTAGATGGATCGACGAAGTTTGCTCCTGACAAGCGCTGGGGCTTCTTCCCTTCGGTTTCGGCAGGGTGGCGTATTTCAAGTGAGCCATTCTTCTCAAATAACGTCCATTTTATGGACTATCTCAAGTTGCGCGGGTCTATCGCGACATTGGGAAATGACGCTATTGGCGGATGGCAGTGGATGCCCCGCTATGGCATCACGTCCGGCGCAGTCTTCAATGGTCTGTCTTATGGATTGCAACCCAAAGAAATACCAAATCCAAACCTGACATGGGAAAAGTCGGCTTCCTATAATATTGGGTTCGACAGCAGATGGCTTAATAGTAAACTGATATTTAATTTTGAATATTTCTTCAGGCACACTTACGATATTCTGGATAATCTCAACGTGAGCGTTCCCACCACGTTTGGAGCATCGTTGCCCAAAGAGAATTTTTCACAGGTCAATTCTAACGGCGTCGAGTTGGAATTGGAGTTCAATGATCAAATTGGTGATCTGCGATATTACCTTCGGGGAAACTTTAGTTATGCAAAGAGCTGGTGGGCAAAGAAAGATGAAGCCGAGAATATTCGTCCCTACAAATCTGAAATAGGAAAGTCATTGAGCCGTGAATGGGGATTTGAATGTATTGGCATGATCCGCACGGAAGAACAACTCAAACAATATATGGAAGAAAATCCTAAAATGACAATCAAGGGACAGAAACCTGGCCTAGGCATGTTGATCTATAAGGACGTTCGTGGTCCACAGAGCGACGATCCGGATGGTATTATCACGGATGATGACAAGGTTGTCATTATCAAAAACCAGATTGCACCGTTCACTTATGGATTCAGTATTGGTGGAAGTTGGAAGGGCTTTATGCTTGATGTGTTTTTCCAAGGACTCGCAGGAAATAAAAAGTTAATGGATTTCAGAGGTAATGGCATTAATGCACATACAAGTACGTTTAAGTACTACAATGACCACTGGACACCAGAAAACACTGATGCCTCCATGCCAGGTGCCACGCAATACAAGAATAATGAGGCCTCGACATTCTGGGTTCGCAATGCTTCATTCCTGCGCTGCAAGAACATTTCGCTCTCCTATGATCTGCCACGCTCTCTCATACAGCAGATAGGAGTGGAGAAGATAAGGGTGTTTGTCAATGGTACCAATCTCTTCCTGTTGGAAGACCATATAAAATGGATGGATCCGGAGGCAACAAGCATTTCGGATTATCCTGTTATGCGGAATTTCTCCTTTGGATTGAACATAACCATTTAATTAATCATTAATGCATAAATCTTATGAAGTCAAAATATATTATAGCTTTAACAATCTTTCTGGCTGTCAGTCTGTCGGGATGTGATTCGGTCTTAGACAAGGATGACCTGACTGCCGTCAGTGAAACTGCTACTTGGAACAGTGAGATACTCGCTACAGCTTTTTTGGATAAATGCTATAAAGATAACATGCCTTCTTTTAATGGCGATTATGCCAAATATTGCGATGAGGGCAATGGCGGCGGTGATTTTATTCACGGAATGCTGACGTCTGTGGCTTCTGCGGGCGGTCCTCTCGCGGAATATTGGCCTTATGATAAAATCTATACGCTCAATATACTGCTGTCAGACATTGGAAGCGGGAATCTGCCAGTGGAGGTTCAGAATAGAATAAAGGCGCAAGCCCTTTTCTTGCGTGCTTATCAGTATTTCCAGATGGTCAAGATTTACGGCGGTGTCCCCTTGGTTTTGGCGCCGCAAGACAGATACAAGGATGACCTCTATGTAACACGCAATACCGCCAGGGAATGTATAGACCAGATCGTAAAAGATCTGGACGAGGCCGCAGCCTCACTTCCAAGCGTATGGGATGAGAAGAACTTCGGACGAATTACGAAGGGTGCTGCTATGGCTTTCAAAGGAAGAGTGTTACTTACCTATGCCAGCAAGCAGTTTAACCCTAACAACGACCGCTCCCGATGGCAGGTTGCCTATGATGCTTGTATGGCCGCACAGCAAGAGCTGGCTGGAAACGGTCAAAGAGCACTTTATCCTGTTTACAAAGACATTTGGACTAAGGAGAACACTTCGGAAACGGTGATCACGACGCGCTTCCTCGATCCTGTACGCACACACAATTTTATGGCCGGACTTCGTCCGTTGGAATTTTCTGTTGGTGCGACCGGCAACCATCATCCTACATTGGATCTTGTCCTTGCTTTTCCAATGGCTGACGGGACAGCTCCTGGCGTGGATGTTGATGGTGATGGGGTCAAAGAGCAATTTGATCCTACCGTCACCGATGCACGCGGAATGTTTTGGTTGAATAGGGATCCCAGGTTTTACGACATCATCGTTTATAATGGGGCGAAGTATCCTTTGAATGGAATGCCCGAATGGTTCCAAGGTTCGATGTTTACCTATAAAGGCGGAGAGGATACGCATAGCCCGACGACCACCGGTTTCTATTCCTGCAAGTTTTCTATTCCCGAAAAAACGGCGACAGAAGCCAAGGATCATGGCGATATGGACTGGATTGAAATGCGATATGCTGAAGTATTGCTTAATTTGGCAGAGTGTGCTGCAGAAGTAGGGAACAAGTCAGAAGAAGTTTACGACATATTAAAAGCTATTCGAAAGCGTGCCGGTATCACTGCAAATGCCGACGGCCTATATGGGTTGCAGCCTGATATGACCCAGCAGCAATTGATTGATGCTGTAATCTATGAGCGACAGATTGAGTTGGCATTTGAAGGGAAACGCTTTTGGGACATGATGCGCCGAAAGATGTTCTCAGATCTGAAAGGATATTCGCGTGATAGAATTGAGATACAAGTCAATGATGAATATGTATCTATGGCTCGTAAAGACTTTATCACGATGATTATGAAAGACCCTGACTTGATGACGAAGAACTACTTTAAGTATTTCACGACCAAAAAGTGGAGGATAGACGAGACTTACCAGTGGGATGTGAAAGACAACTACTATTTCCAGGGATTGTCACGTAAGCATTTTGAACAGAATCCCAAACTGCAGCAGACCATCGGATGGGAAGACGGAACTTTTGATCCCCTTCAATAACCACACAGAGTTGAGGACTGAATTCGCAAATGATCTTTTGCGTTTGTAAGTGTCATTGGATGTTTTCATGATTTGACCTTTTGATGTGATGAGTTTCTTGCAACGCAGCCTCTCAGTTGTTATTGAACCATACATTATTTGTATGTGGATTTACCTTATTGATATTAACAAGCTAAATAATGAAGATCATATTCGCAGGAGCAATGATGGCGGTTCTTACCTTGACGGGCGCGGCCGCAAACCATCATGAACAACGGGTGAGGGAACTGCTGAGACCGCGGGTGTTGGAGTTGGCGGAAGCTGAACTGAGCCAGGAGCCTGTCACCGTTACCACCTTCCGTGCTGCACGCAGCGCAGGAGGACCGCACGACTTCTTTTCGGAGGGTGACTATTGGTGGCCGGACCCACAGCACCCCGACGGACCTTACATCCGCCGCGATGGGGAAAGTAATCCGAATAACTTCACTGCACACCGGAAAGCCATGACGCAGATGAGCATGACCGTGGGTAACCTCACCTCAGCCTGGCTGCTCACCGGAGACCGCCGATATGTGGATGCTGTGGTGAGGCATGTCAAGGCATGGTTCATGTCGCCCCAGACCATGATGACCCCCAATCTGCTCTATGCCCAGGCCATCAAGGGCGTGGCCACGGGGCGTGGCATCGGCATCATTGACACCATGCATTTGGTAGAGGTGGCGCAGTCGTTGCTGCGCCTACACTTAGCCGGAGTGTTGCCCGATGATGTATATACGGGTACCCAACAGTGGTTTGCCTCATACCTGCACTGGATGATGACACATCCGTATGGCATCGCCGAGATGAACGCTACAAACAACCACGGAACCTGTTGGGCTGTGCAGGCGGCGATGTTTGCCAAGTATACAGGAAATGACTCGGTGATGCATTTCTGTGCTAACCGATATAAGACAGTGTTTATCGACAGGCAGATGGATGCACGCGGCGCATTTCCTCAGGAACTGGCACGCACCAAGCCTTATGGTTACTCACTCTTCAACCTTGATGCCATGGCTGCACTTTGTATGATTCTGTCAACGCCTGACGACAATCTCTGGACCTACACTACATCTGATGGGCGAGGCATGCGCAAGGCGGTTGACTTTATGCTGCCCTTTATCATCGACAAGGCAAGCTGGCCATACGCTCACGACGTGATGTGCTGGGAAAACTGGCCGGTAGCCCAGCCCTCTATGCTGTTCGCATGGGAAGCGCTGGCTGACGAGCGATGCTATGAGGCCTGGCGACGGTATGACCATTTCCCGCGGCACGAAGAGGTGTTGCGTAACCTCCCTCTGCGTAACCCCATCATCTGGCTGACAGGCAATAGCGGTAAACTACGGCATAGACGATCAGCCTTATCGTCAGAGGGAACAATGTAACGAAAAATTTGGCTCACATGTTTTTATTTAGTACAAAATGAGACACATCATTGCTACCGCAGGTTTATGGCTGACCTGCATGACGACCACCGCCCAGATAAAGATGCCGCCTGTCTTCAAATCGGCGTTGGTGAGCGTAACCGACAGCGGCACGCTCACTTACACCCCGGATCGGCGGGGGAACACGATGCCCGATTTCAGCAGAGTGGGCTATCATCATAACGACAAGCCGTTGCCCGTACATCCGGTGCGCATGGAGATTGGCCCCGTTGAAGGCGACAATACTGCCCACATTCAACAGGCCATTGATGCGTTGGAAGCTCTTCCGTCTGATGAGGCAGGCCACCGTGGCGTACTGCTGCTTAGGCGGGGCGTGTACCCTGTGGAACGAACGTTGATGGTGAAGTCCTCGGGAATAGTGCTCAGAGGAGAGGGAGATGCCACGATACTGCTGGCCACATCGCACGAGCGATACCCCGTTGTGAAGGTGAGCGGACAAGGTCTCCCGCAGGAAATACCTGGCTCCAGGGTGGACGTCACTGATGACTTTGTGCCGGTAGGGACGTTCAGCCTTACAGTGAGCAATGCCTCGCGGTTTAGGGTCGGAGACCGGGTAATTGTGTTCAGACCGGCCACCCAGGCATGGATTCATGCCATCAAGATGGATCGCATAACAGAGCGCAAAGGTACAAGGCAATGGAGCTGCGAACAGTTTAACCTGGCCTTTGAGCGAACCGTTGAACGCGTAGAGGGTAACCGCCTTTGGCTCGACAATCCTGTGGTGATGCAGATGGAGAAAAGATATGGCGGTGGGCAGATTTACAAATATAAGTTCGAAGGCAGAGTGACCGAAGTTGGGGTCGAGGATCTGTGCATTGCGTCGGTATATCGTGATGATGATGATGCTGAGCACGCATGGACAGGCGTGATGCTTGACAAGGCCGAAGACTGCTGGGTGAGCAATGTGACGACCCACCACCTGGCCAATTCTGCTGTATGGTGCGAACGCTATGCCAAGAATGTGACCGTGCAGGATTGTAGGTGCCTGGAGCCCAAGTCGGTGATCACCGGTGGCTATCGATACTCTTTTTATAACAACGGTCAACAAAATCTGTTCATGCGCTGCCTGACCACCGAGGGAAGGCACGACTTTGTCACCGGCGCTCGTGTGCTGGGTCCTAATGTGTTCTACCAGTGTAACGCCAGTCAGACCTACGCTGATATAGGACCGCACCATCGCTGGGCCTGTGGTACACTCTACGACAATGTGGTCACCGATGGGGCTATTAACGTGCAAGACCGTGGCAACATGGGCAGCGGACATGGTTGGGCAGGTGTGACACAGGTGCTGTGGAACTGCCACGCCAAAACCGTGGTGGTGCAGAGTCCGTGGACCACAGGCACCAACTACTGTATAGGCACCAAGGCCGCAAAGGGTAAACCGGCCCTTGATGGCCGACCGGAGGGTGTTTGGGAGGGATGGCAGGAGAGCAATCTGCAGATCAGATCGCTCTTTCTGGCCCAGCTCATGCAGCGCAGGGGAATGAGGTGGTTTCTGATTAATGGAACGGAATGATGATAGATAAGAGACTCTATTTGCTGCTGATATGCATCATGATGACGGCCGTGACATGCCTCGGGCGTCAGCTGGCCGCTCCGCTGTGCGAACTGGGACGCACGACCTATACAGCCGGAGTGTCACAGGACATTGTGCTGCGAATCACGGCCGGTGAACGCTTGAGCCTAGCCCAATTGTATGTACTTGTACCCAAGGACATTGTGGTTACCCTCGACAATACGACGGTGAACGTAATCGGACGGGGAGAGACCACGCTGCGCGGTCTCGCGCACCAGTCTGTGGGCAGAGTTGGGAGCCAGAGCTCACGCCGGCAAGTGGGCACGGCAAGCCTCACCGACAAGGGGCGGAAAGGCACGCTCATTTGCCTGTCTGGACTGGATCTCCGGCCACATAATGGGACCGATGTAGAACTCGTCATTCGAGGAGCCATGCTGGAGAGTCGTACATATGTCTTCGAGACATGGTATGCCTCACCTGACGGCTACCGCATGAGTCATCGAACCAAGGCGCGGATTAGGGGCTTGTGGCGGTTGGCTGACCTCAAGCGGTGTATGCCTCAGCGGGCAACGCTGTCCGAGACCCCCGATCTCTCGTTTGCCCTGCTTTGCTGGACACCGCTGCCCGGTGCGCCCAAGGCCTTGCTGAAGGCATCTACCGACAGAGGTCGCAGCTGGACCACGTGGGCCGATCTCAGCCGCGAGGAGTATAACAACTACATGTATGCAGCCCGACTGCAACCCCATCAGCACTATGCCTTCAGAATCGATGTGCTCGAAGGACGATACAAGGGATCTTCGAATATAGTGTGGTACTATTCAGGTATGTACAATGTGCTTGACGAAGGACTTAGAGGCAACGGAATCGTCGACGAGGCTCCTGCCCTCGATCGCCTGTTGAAGCGAGTGAGCGCAGAAGGAGGTGGCTTGGTGAGATTTCCCAAGGGAGAGTATGCCGTCAGCACCGTGCATCTGCAAAGTAATGTGTGGCTCTATCTCGACGAGGGAGCTACGCTCAAGGCCCTGCCCGGCGGTGACCCGCCCGAGGCCACCTGGTTTGACGACCACGACTATCGTTCGGGGCTGTCGCCTACAGACATGGGACCCTATCGCGACCCAGAGAACTATATGACTAAGCAGGATGTAGGTCACACCTTTTTCAAGAACGCTATGTTTGTTGGTGAGCGGATCGAAAACGTGAAGGTGGTAGGCCGAGGTCGCATATCTGGCAATGGTAACCTGGTCACCTCTGACAAAGTGATGAACAATGAACCCAGCCGACGGCACGACAAGATGTTCTCGCTCAAACTCTGCCGAAATATCGAGATTGGCGGGCTGACATCAAGTTCCGACTTGTGGTACGACGAACACCGAGACAAACCATATTATATCACCGATGGTGCCGATTCCACTGACTTGTCAAACATGCTTCACATTGATCAGGCCGGACATTTTGCCGTGCTGGCCACCGGAACCGACAACATCAGCGTCCACGACACCTACTTTGGCCGACACAGCAGTGCCTATACCAGAGACATCTACGACTTTATGGGATGCAACGACGTGACGGTGAATAATATCTACGTCACAGTCGCGTCAGATGACATCGTGAAGCTGGGATCAGACTGTTCGCTGGGTTTCACGCGCCCAGGCTCTCGCTATAGGGTGCGCAATGTCATAGGTGACACCAACTGTAACCTTTTCCAAATTGGGTCTGAGACTGCAGATGACATCACAGACGTGGCCGTAGACAATATCTGCGTGCTGGGTGCTAACAAGGCGGGGTTCTCTATCTCGGTCAATGACGGAGGCACCGTAAGCCACGTGTGGCTCAATAGCGGAAAAACAGGGTCCTTACACCACCGATCAGTCATGCGTCGTACTCGGTCGCCTTTCTTCCTCTCGATTTCTAATCGGGGTCGCGTGCTTGGGGCTGAAGCACGTTTGTGTAGGTTTGTTGAGGGCGCCAATGTACGTCGAGAGTTGCTCATCACTAATATTCCCATTGGACGTATCGAACACGTAAATCTGAATGGTGTCGATATCAATGAGGTTTATGGCGGAAGTTCTTTCCGCGCAGCCCGGTGGCGCCCCTACGACGGCAAGCAACACACGGCTCCGGCTATTATCGCAGGCTATCAGTTGCCTTCTCCTGAAAATCTCATAGACGGAGGTCCGCTTCACCTGCCTGACGGCTGTCGCAAGCGTTATATCGAGCATGTCATCCTCAATGACATAACGCTCATAGCCAAAGGTGGTCAACCGGCTGCCAGGCCCGGTCTGGTCACACCTGAGATAGGCGTTGGCCGCTACAATGTGGGTGATCTCAAGGATCTGCCCAGTCATAGCCTATGGCTCAGGCACGTAAACCATCTGCTCCTACAAAACTGCGTGTTCGAGACCGAACTGCCCGATGGGCGTCCTGATGTGGTGGCCGATGATGTGTTGCACCTCGAAAAAACGAACCGATCTTCAGCTTCGCTACAATAATGAAACACATTTTAAACATCCTTGCCGCCTTGATCGTGGCTTTAATCTCGACGATGCCCTCCACTGCCGACTGCGCGTATGATGTGCGTCATTACGGCGCACGGGGTGACGGCCGTAAGCTCGACTCACCTGCCATTCAGCGCGCAATAGACCGCTGTAGTCATCGTGGAGGAGGGGTGGTGACACTGTCCCCGGGAACCTATCTTTCTGGCACACTGCAACTCAGGAATGGTGTCACCTTGCATCTTGACAAGGGTGCTACGCTGCTGGGCACAACCGACCTTGATGCCTACAGCAATCCCGATCCTTTTGTAGACGGATTGGGTACCACTGTTGGTGCTGCCTTGATCGTGGCCGTTGATGCCCATGACGTAGGTATTACGGGACAGGGGGTGATCGACGGTCAAGGATCGGCACTCAAGGAACGGCAGGCCCGTCTCGACAACAGTCCTGAAGGAAGGCGGTGGGGGCGCCGTCCATTCTTATTGCGCATGGTGAAATGCCGGCAGGTGAGGGTGGAAGGCATCACTCTGCAACACTCAGCAGCATGGACATCGCATTATTTCCAGTGTACTGACGTAGTCATCAGTAATGTCACTATCCGCAGCTTGGGACTT
This sequence comes from uncultured Prevotella sp., assembly GCA_900317545.1. Classification (GTDB taxonomy): domain Bacteria; phylum Bacteroidota; class Bacteroidia; order Bacteroidales; family Bacteroidaceae; genus Prevotella. Next base: position 55,583 of record ONHE01000056.1, read on the forward strand.
CCCCACAACGACGGCATTGACATCGACGGGTGTCAGCGTGTGAGAGTGAGCGGCTGCGACGTTATCAGTGGTGATGATGCCTTGTGTCTGAAGACCACATCGAGCACTATGGCCTGCAGCGACATCGAGGTCACAGACATGCGGCTCAAAAGCAATCAGGCGGGCATCAAGTTTGGCACAGAATCAATGGCTCCTTTCGAGCGCATCTCCATTAGCCGATGCCATATCTACGACACCCGCAACGGCGGGATCAAACTATTATCAGTCGACGGTGCGGCTCTGCGGCAGGTGCTTATCACTGATATTACCATGCATGAGGTGCGTACTCCCATGCTATTCAGACTGGGTGCCCGTCTCAGTGTGTTTCGTAAAGCTCAGGATCGCCAGCAAACTGTAGGTTTGTTCGACCAAGTGGTCATTCGTAATGTGGAGGCTGTGGCGTCTGACGTGGCACAGCTCACGCCGCCTTCGGCGATACTTGTCACCGGCATTCCCGGACACCGTATCAAGGGGCTTACGCTTGAGAATATCCACGTTACCCTGTTGGGTACGGGTACTACCGATGATGCCCGGGTGCAGGTGCCTGAAGCCGTTGACAAATATCCAGAGATAAAGACTTTCGGGCCAAAGATTCCGGCTTATGGTGTGTGGGCGAGGCATGTGGATGGATTATTGCTGCGCAACGTCACCTTTACACTCAAGCATCCCGATGCCCGTCCCAAGATTATCTGCGAAGACGGCAGCATCGAAGTGTTCGACTGATGATTCACGTAACTTCAAGTAACAACATCAACACACAGTCATTTATATCATTAACTCCATAAGAAAGAAAACCTATGAAACGATTATTGATACTATTATGTTCGTTGCTTGCGATCACCGGAGAAACCGTTTGTGCACAGAAACAGTGGAAACTTATGTCTAAGGATCGTTGTATAATCTTCACCTTGAGCCAGGAGCAGGTATCGGACACCTTGCAGCTTGTTTATCGGGTTTGTTGCGGAGCGAATATATGTATCGAGTCGTCGAGACTGGGTGTGGTGATGGATGGTATTGCCTATGGTCCGGGTGCACGACTAATAGATGTCTCCCCTGTGGTGTCAATTGTCGAGCCCTATACACTGCTTTCTGGTAAACGCCTTCAGACCGTCGACGACTGTAACGAGCAGACTTTTACGTTTCTTACCCCACATAATACGCGATTCCAGCTTCAGGTCAGAGCCTATACCGATGGGGTTGCCTTTCGCTACTGTTTTCCCGATGGTCATGACGGGCGGCATACCATCTCGTCAGAAGCAACCGAGTTTGCTGTCCCCGTGGAGGGCAAGGCCTGGATACATCCTTATGATTGGAACAGCCGCCATAAGCCGAGCTACGAACAATATTGCGACACGGCGGTAGCTATACGCTCAGATAACGGCCACGCCAAAGGCTGGGCCTTTCCCATGCTTTTTAACACTAACGGCCTGTGGATGATGATCACTGAAGCATGCCTCGATGGCACCTACCCAGCAACGCATGTCAACAACAGTGGGCATTCTGGTGCCTACCGCATTGCTTTTCCCGAGGCAGAGGAAGCAGTTATTGCCGATGCACCGCAACCAGTATCGACATTGCCATGGAAAACTCCATGGAGGGTGATCGTGACGGGCAACGATCTTAATACAGTTTTTCAAACGCAGATAGTCACCCATCTCAATCCTCCCTGTAGCCTGGCTGATGTCTCATGGATTAAACCGGGACGTTCTAGCTGGAGCTGGTGGTCTAAGGGGGGGACAGTGACTCATTATCCCACACAGTTGCGCTATGCCCGACTGAGTCATGACATGCGGTGGGAGTATATGCTCATTGATGCTGGATGGCAAGACATGGGGCAGGGAGGCACCATGCCTGACGTAGTACGCTACGCACGTAAACTGGGGGTAGGCGTATGGCTATGGTATCATTCTGGCGCAGGATGCAGCAATGACACCTTGTTCAGACAGCGAATCATGAGCGACAGTCTGCTTCGCAATCAGGAGATGCAACGGCTACAGCAATTGGGCATCAAAGGCATTAAGGTTGATTTCTTCGATACTGATAAGCAGCGCATCATTCAACTATATCCGGCCATTCTCAGAGATGCGGCAAATCATCGGCTCATGGTCGATTTTCACGGTGCCACCCTTCCACGTGGCTTGGAGCGCACCTATCCAAACCTAATGTCCACAGAGGCGGTGAGGGGTGCCGAATCATTAGGTCGGCAAGAGCGATGCAATGCAGCAGCCTGGCACAACAGTGTACTGCCCTTTACACGAAACGTCGTGGGATCAATGGACTATACGCCTGTTACCTTTTCAAACAAGATTCGGCAAGGAGTTGAGGCCCGACGCATGACTACCGTTGCTCATCAACTGGCTCTGGCCGTTGTTTTCGAATCGGGATTACAGTGCTTTGCTGACAGGGCCGAAGCCTATGATGACCTTCCTGATCAACCTCAAGACTTCCTGCGTGAGGTGCCAACGGCATGGGATGAGAGCGTGTTGCTCGATGGTTATCCCGGTCGCTATGCCGTGGTGGCGCGGCGTAAAGGCAGCACATGGTATATTGGCGGTATCAACGGAAGCGATGTCGAACGCGATATTGATGTGGCTATCCCTAAAGGGTGTCAGGGGCATCGTGTGAGCCTCATCCTTGATGGAGCCGATAAAGACCACTTTAGCTATCGCTCATTGGAAGTGGCACCATCCACTATACGCATTCATTTGCTGCCCAGCGGTGGCTTTGCTGCGACGATAAGACAATAAATCTTCAACCATAACAACTTATGAACCAAACTGTTAAAATCCTGCTGCTCTTTGCTCTGCTTCCCATGGGCGGGGGCGTTGCCCATGCCCAGTCGCAGTGGCAGCAGGTAGAGCCCGGTGTATGGAAATGCAGCCTGGGCATCCCCGAACACTATTCGTTGTTGAGTGCCGCAGGGTGCAAGTCCTTGAGCGAAGGCTTTGACCGGTTGCCCAGCGTGACGTTGCCGGCACTGGCCTACGGCATCAAGGCATGGCAAACAGACGGTAAGACCATGCTGACCATTCCTCTGAAACAGGGCGAACACCTCTACGGATTTGGGCTCAACTTTCAGACTGTACAACAGCGGGGAAAGATTTTCAACCTTCATGTTGACCACTATGGTGGCAAGGACAACGGTCGAACGCACGCTCCCGTGCCGTTCTATGTGTCGAGTGCGGGTTATGGTATTCTCATCAATTCGGCACGTTACCTTACAGTGTATGCCGGCACCTCGGTGCGCAAGGACAGTCAGCACGCCCCACAGGCCCGCGATCGTAATACTGACCGCAGGTGGACCTCTCGGCCTGCCTCAGACGAGGTGGCTGTGGTGGTTCCGGCCAGCGGTGTGGAGGTATATCTCTTTGCCGGTCCCACGCCGCTTGATGTAGTGCGGCGCTATAACCTATTGTGCGGCGGCGGAACCCTGCCCCCTCGCTGGGGACTGGGCTTCACACAGCGCACAAAGAGCCTCTACTCGGCTCAGCAGGTGCTGGCTGAGGTCGACAGCTTTGCACGACGAGGATATCCACTCGATTTTATCGGGCTGGAGCCGGGATGGCAGAGTAAGTCGTACCCATGCACCTTCGAATGGGATACCACACGCTATCCTGATCCCAAGGGTTTTCTCACTGCCATACGCAGTCGGCAGGTAAGAGTCAACCTATGGACGAATCCCTACGTCTCGCCAGCATCGGGCATCTATCACGATATCTATCCCTGGAGCGGCTCTCATACGGTGTGGTGCGGACTGGTTCCCGACTTGGTGAGCCCTCAAGGGCGGGCCATCTGGGGAAATAAGTTTAAGAAGGAGCATCTGGCAATCGGTGTAAGTGGATACAAGATAGACGAGATTGACGGGTACGACCATTATCTATGGCCCGACGTGGCTACGTTCCCCTCGGGTACGGCAGCCGAGCAAATGCGCCAGACCTACGGGCTATTGGTGCAGCGCACCACCTACGACCTATTCCACGAGCTGGGCAAGCGCACCTACGGACTGGTGCGTGGATCGAATGCTGGTGGAGCAAGCATGCCATATGTGATCTACAATGATTATTATAGTCACCAAGACTTCATCACTGCACTGATAAACTCTGGCTTCTGTGGGGTGCTGTGGACACCCGAAGTCCGTAGCTCGAAAAATGCAGAAGAATGGATACGCAGATTCCAGACAGTAGTATTCTCGCCCATGGCTATGCTCAATGCCTGGTCGAGCGGCACCAAGCCGTGGTCGTTTCCAGAGGTAGCCGAGGCCGTGAAATATTATGCATTGCTGCGTATGCAGATGATGCCCTACTGGTATACGACTTTTGCACGCTATCATTTTGACGGCTTGCCTCCTTTTAGGTCGCTTAATCTCGATTACGGCGAACTCGATGTGGTCGGCATGGCTAAAGAGATGATCGACGGGAATCTCGACACTAACCCCTACCTGGAGAAAGTGAGCAACGAGATCAAGGATCAGTATATGGCTGGCGACTGTCTCATGGTGGCACCACTCTTTGCAGGGCAGACCAGTCGTAGGGTGGTCTTGCCACCGGGGCGGTGGTACGATTTCTATTCTGGTGAATATGTGGGGAACAATCAGATCGTGGTGGCTGCGCCAGGGCGCGATCGTATACCAATATATGTAAAAGATGGTGGCATCGTGCCGATGATGGCCGCACGGTTGCACACACCGGCACGAGGAGAACAGGTCGATATAGAGGTGAGGCACTATGGGCAGAGCAGTGGCACATATCAACTCTATGACGATGATGGTGAGACTTTCGACTACGAGCAGGGCAGTTACAGCTGGCGTACAATCACTGTGACTGTCGATGCCAAAGGAAGGCCGCATGGCTCTGTCAGCAAACCCGTCAGTGGCAAGCCTTGTACGGTACGCAAAGTGACATTCAGATACATGACCCTTGGAGCTAAACCACAAAAGTCATGAAGCATTTTCACATTTTATTGACCTCGCTGGTCATTGTTGCGACAATCAGCGCACGAGGACAACAACGGCTTATCCAGATCCCGGCCGGCAGTTGGAAGTTGTCGCTGATGGTGGGTGCAGACCTGCGGTTGTACCAGTTAGGATGTGGCAGCGTGTCAGAGCAGGTGTTTTTGCCTGAAAAGACACCAGCACGTGAGCGTGAGTGGCTTCCGGCCTATGGTAACGGTTATGTAGCTGAACCCGCGGTGCAAGTGACCCACGCCGATGGCAATACCTCGCTCGACCTCTGCTATGTGAGACACCATCGGGAAGAGCTGCCTGATGAAGTGTCGCTGACCAAGATTGAGATGAAGGATACACACTATGCGTTTTATGCTGACATATATGTCAAGGCTTACCGTCGCATGAATCTTATGGAGATTTGGACTGTCTATCGCAACGCCGAGCCCGGGGGCGCGGTAACGCTCAACCGCTTTGCCTCTGCTTCACCCCTCATTGATGGGCGCAGCTATTGGCTCACTCAGTTCAATGGACATTACAAGCATGAGGCTACGATGGAGGAGGAGCGATTAGGCCGTGGTGTTAAGCAAATCGGCTCTACGCTTGGTGTGAGGAGTCACTACTATGTCATGCCTGCGGTCATGGTGTCGTGTGGCGGCCCGGCGTCAGAAGACAGCGGCGAGGTGTATGGCCTGGCACTGAGCTGGTCGGGCAACTTCCTTTTTGCCTTCGACCACAACTGGTCAGGGGCTCTACGGATCATAGGCGGCATCAACCCGTTGGGAGGGCAGTATCGGCTGGACCGCGATAGCAGCTTGGTGACGCCGACATTGGTGTGGTGCCGTAGCAGCGAAGGCACAGGGACACTGAGCCGCAATTTGCATCGCTGGGCAGACCGATATGTGGTGCGCGATCCCGATCGTGACCGGCCTGTGCTGCTCAATAACTGGGAAGCAACGCACTGCGACTTCGATGAGCAACGGCTGACCAAGCTCTTCGACGGCGCTCGTCAAGTGAGGGCAGAGTTGTTCTTGCTTGATGACGGGTGGTTTGGAAATGACAGCTGTGCTCGCAATGACGACAGGCACGGACTGGGCGATTGGCAGGTGAATAGGAATAAGTTACCCCATGGATTGGGGTACTTGGCAAACGAGGCCCACAAGAGAGGATTGGGACTGGGTATCTGGCTCGAACCTGAAATGGTGAATCCTGCCAGCCAACTCTTCCAGGCTCATCCCAATTGGGTGATCCGACAGCCTTTTCGGGAGCCTATTCTCGGCAGACACCAAGAGATACTGGACCTCACGCGCCCCGAGGTCTATGCCTTTGAAAGGCAGATATTCGCCGACGTGCTGGGACGTAATCCCGGCATAGGCTATGTGAAATGGGACTGCAACCGCTTTGTCACCCAACCCGGATCGTCGTACCTGCCAGCCGACAGACAGAGTCATCTGCTGACAGATTATACCTTCAGGCTCTACAGTCTTATGGCCGACATGGTCCGACGTTACCCTAAGGTGATGGCAATGCTCTGCGCGGGCGGTGGGGGACGAGCCGATTATGGCTCAATGCGCTATTTTCACTCTTTATGGCCGAGCGATAACACCGACCCGATCGACCGTATTAAGATACAATGGGGCTTCGGCCACTTCTTTCCGGCTAAAACCTTGTCCGCGCATGTCACCCGAATGGGCAAGCGGCATTTAAAACTAGCTATTGACGTTGCGATGAGCGGAGCCTTTGGTATTGATCTGGCCATTGACCAGGCTACACAATTGGAACGCAGTCGGCTGGCGCATGCCGTGGATGTGTATAAGCGACAGGTGCGACCACTGGTAATGCACGGAGATCTCTATAGACTGCTGTCGCCCTACACTCACGATGTGGCGGCACTGAGCTACGTGGCACCCGATCGGCGTAGGGCCGTGGTCTACCTCTATCAGACGGGAGACTTGGCGCCCGGTCGTGTGTGCTTGAAGGGTCTTGATCCCGATGCACAGTATGTGGTGAGAGAACTTGATACTGCATGCACGGATACCATCCACCTTGCTGACTGTCATGCCAGCGGATGCGAACTGATGTCTGCAGGGGTATCGGTGAGACTGAAGGAAAAATATGACAGTGCAATCTTAGAAATCATACAGCTATGAAACGACTTGTTCTTTTTTACCTGGGGCTATGCCTTTCGTTGTCTGCTATTGCAGGACAGGGGCATAGGTGGACCATCGCTCCCGATGGGGCCATCGTATGGAAAGTTGCTCAAGGGACCTCGCATGAAGACCATATAGAGATGAGCGGACAGATGATATCGGTGGTGCTCCGCTATGGTGTGACGGCGTTGGGACAGTGGAAACTCGACCGTAGCCTGGTGTTGCCCATGCTTAGGATGAAACCTAACAAAACGCAGAATCATCTGCAGCAACGCATCGATGTTGACATCGCCACTGCAGTGACACCTGGTCAGCAGATGTTGCTTGATGAGCGAGTTGAGGAAGTGAGGCTCGATGGCCGTATGCGTGTAGAGAGTACCTTTAGCTGCATGTACCGGCGCAAGCGCGTGCCACGGTCGGTGGGGCTCACGCGACTATGCTATCCCTCGGCCACTAAAGCATGCTATCTGGAGGAATATATCTACCGAAACCTCACTGATCACGATATTGAGTTGCGGGTGCCACAACTGAGGCTCTGCTACGACACACCGGAAAAGCAGGGCGTATATGGGGGCTACAGAGTAGATGTGGCGTTGTCGCGTCATGGCTCTTTCACGCTGGCTCCTCACGACTCGCTCTCGTTCTGTGCTTTGTTCCGTGCCCGGCGTATCGCTGACGGCCAACCGGCAGACATCGACATTGTTGCCGAACGACAGGCACGAGCCGATCTGCTGCGCCAGTGGCACGATAATCTGGTGCTCGAAACGCCTGACACCGTACTCAACACGATGTTCGCTTTTGCCAAAATCAGGGCTGCTGAGAGCATTTACCGTACTAAGGGCGGATTGATGCACGGCCCGGGGGGCGAAGCCTACTATGCTGCCATCTGGGCGAATGACCAAGCCGAATATATCAACCCATTCTTCCCGTTTTTGGGATACGACATCGGCAACCAGTCGGCACTTAATGCCTTCCTGCACTTCGCTCGATATATGAATGCAGACTACAAGGCGTTGCCCAGCTCGATAATTGCTGAGGGTACGGGAGTCTGGCATGGGGCAAAGGACCGGGGCGATGCGGCTATGATTGCCTATGGGGCGGCACGCTATGCGCTGGCTCGAGGCGATGCAGCTGAAGCTAAGCGACTGTGGCCGCTTGTCAGCTGGTGCCTGGAGTATTGTCGCCGACAACTCACCTCGGACGGCGTAGTGGCTTCGAACAGCGATGAACTTGAGAACCGGTTCCCGGCCGGGAATGCCAACCTTTGCACGTCGAGTCTCTACTACGATGCTTTGCGCTCAGCGGTGATGCTGGGACGGGAACTGCGCGTGCGCCCCGATTCTCTGGAAGCATACCAACGTCAGGCACAGGCTCTCGAGACTGCCATCGAGCACTACTTCGGCTACACCATCGAGGGCTATCACAGCTATCGTTACTATGCGGGTAACGAAGTGCTGAGGTCGTGGATCTGCATACCGCTGACCATGGGTATCTATACCCGCGCCAAAGGCACAATTGACGCCCTACTGTCACCCCGGTTGTGGACAGGAAACGGTCTGCTGACACAGGCTGGTACTGACACCTATTGGGACCGGGCCACACTCTACGCGCTCCGGGGGATCCTGGCAGCGGGCGAGACCAAGAGGGGCCTGCCCTTGTTGCATGACTATTCGGCGACACGGTTGCTGGGAGAACATGTGCCTTATGCCATAGAGGCATGGCCTGAGGGCGATCAGCGCCATCTCTCGGCCGAAAGCGGACTCTACTGCAGAATCATGACCGAAGGGCTCTTCGGCATTCGGCCCACGGGGCTGGCAACCTTTGATCTGACTCCCAGATTGCCTGAAGGTTGGTCGCACATGGCCTTGCGCCATGTCAGGGCATTTGGGCACGACTTCGACATAGAGGTGCGCCGCAAGAGAGCACTGCTCGTGGTGACCATTGACGATGCGGCGGCGGGCATTCATCTGCGACGCATTGCCAAAGAAGGGCATTCTCTGCACATCAGATTGAGCTGAGCAGGGGATGGAGTAACAAACAGCACACTGCCTCAAACCAGGCGGGAAACGGCTTGCATCCCGGATGCAAGAACATATATTAACAGTATGACACTTGCGTCATTTGATGCAAGCTCGAAACAGGGAGGAAACTGGCCCCGGCTTGGGGAAGTCGAGGCTTTGTTTGATGCTTTACATTTTTATCCAGGATCGGTCATTAGCGTCCGAACTGATGTTGTTCGATGGCAGACAAGAAGTCCCGCAAGCAGGTGAAAGCAGTCGGAAATCATGAAATGATAAGAATCAATGTACCCCTGCCGTCTAATGAACTGATTTGGTCTTATAGGTCGACATGGAGGAAAGCGGGCGGCACGCTGTCGCTGTCTCTCAGGCGCACGCTTACCACTGCAGCCCGTCCCTGCGGAAGCAGGCGGATGTGGGCGCGGCCGTTGGCCAGCTGGATGACCCTTGAGCCTCGTGTGGTGCCTTGGCAGGTAAGCAGCAGACCGGGCAGGGTGGAGCCGAACTCGACCACCTGGTTGGCATCGAGGCAAATGCGGCCGATGCTGTCGATGAGCACGGCCTCTGCCATGGAATCACCCTCAGCCGTAGTGATGAGTGACAGCTTCAAGGCATGGGGCTTGCCCCAGGAACCCGACTGGTAGGACAGATGCAGGGTGTCGGCAATAATGCGCCCTTGATGGCGAGAGACGGCAACAACGATGTTGGGACCCTCGTCGAAGACACATTGCCAGGACAGTCCGGAGGCCGGAAACTTGTCGATATTGCGATGACGGATGCCCTGCGAACGGCCGTTGAGAAAGAGTTCCACGGTGGGGCAGTTGGCATAGACCAGCACCTCGCGCGCCTGCTTGGGAGCACCCCAGCGCACTGGCCAGCTGTGACCGTAGATATGCACCATCGGTTCGGTGGCCCAATACGACTGGAAGACATAGTAGCTCTCTTTGGGCGTACCGTCGCGTTCCACTACGCCTTTCTGGTTGACATATGGAATGGGATTGTCCGGGCGCAATGGGGTGGAGAAGTCTTTGAATGTCCAGAAGGCACTGCCCGTGAGCCAGGGCATGTGCTGTTGTTCATGCAGATGCCAGTCGAAGAGTTTGACGATGTAGGTCTCTGACCAGTCGCCGTTGCGGTCGCCGTTACTGATGGGCTCCTGGCAGTCTTCGGCATGTCTGCCGGCATGGCTGTCACCGCCCCACTCAGCATGAAGAAAATGGGTGTTAGTGTCGAACGCCTCTCGTGTCATAGCGGTGTAGTCGGTATATCGGTTCTTATACCATCCGGCCCAAATGGAGGGGGAATAAACATCGACGAGGTCGCGGGCGAAGTCGCACCTGCGTATGCAGGTCTTGCGCACTGGATCAAGCTGGTGGGCTATTTTGTTGAGCGTGGTCATCATTTGCCGGATGCTGTCTTGGCTGAATGTGGGGAAGTCGCCGGGCCAGTCGTTCTCATTGCCCAGTCCCCAGAGGATGATGGACGGGTGATTGTAGTGCTGGTCAATCATATTGCGCAGCATGTCTCGGGCCTGCTGTTGGTAGGCCTCGGCGCCTAATCCGCCTCTGCACCATGGAATCTCTTCCCAGACCATCAGGCCGAGCGAGTCACAGAGCTGCAACACACGGTCAGACTGCTGGTAGTGTCCTAACCGGATGAAGTTGGCACCCATAGCCTTGATCTGCCGCATCTCGCGTAGGGTCATCTCGTCGGTGAGGGCTGCGCCCACGCCGGCATGGTCTTCATGGCGGTGGGTGCCGCGCAGTAGAAGGCGCTGTCCGTTGAGTAGGAATGGACCCTTGTCTATGAACTCAAAGGAGCGGAAACCGAAGTGCTGACGGTCGACCATGGTGTCGATGCCACTGATGAGCGTCACCTCGCAGGTGTAGAGCTTGGGTGTCAGTGGACTCCAGCGCTGCATCCCACGCACGCTGATGTCGCAGATCTGAACACGAGGCGAGGCGTCGCTCACAGCCTTGGCTGGCGAGGTGTAAAGCTCACGGCCATCGGGATCGAGAATCTTCACGGTGATCTTGGCGCGGCTGCCCTGCGGTGCACGGGTGTCGACCCTGACGTCAACGGTGCCACGATGTCCCGATTGTGGTGTGGCATCTATCTTAACCCGTTCAAGTGAAACCTGCGGCACATATACCAGATTGAGGTGACGGTAGATGCCGCCGTAAAGGTTGAAATCGGACATGTCTGACGGGATGAACTGGGTGTCGCGACTGTTATCGCATCTTACTGCGATGGGGATTCGTCCGTGGAACTGACGACGGCAGGTCTCGGTGCGCGCAAACCGTTCCACGGCATCGGTGATGTCGGCCTTCCATTGGTCATAACCTCCGGTGTGGGTGGCTACGAGCGTGGTGTAGACATAGACCTGCGTCTTTTGGCCGGCCCCTTCAAACTCAAGATAGGTGCGGCCCTGATGGTAGGGGTTGTTCACGTCCAGTGTCGTGCGGTACCAAGCCGGCCCCTGATAGTAGTTGACGTCGGGGGCTACGGCATCCTCAGCATTGTAGCAGTGAGGCAGCGTCACATTCTGCCACAGCGGCACGCTCTCCGGCTTTCCGGCATTAGCCTGTCGGACAGCTTCCCATACATTGCCCAAGTCGCCGCGCAAAAATTGCCATCCGGTGGCCAGCCGCTGCCGTTGTTGGGTGGGAATGAGAGCTGCTGCATGGAGAACGGCTGTCAGCAGCATGGCACTAATCAATATTCGTTTCATAGGTCAGAATCCTGTTGAGGTGGATGAGTTTGCTATTTTGCGGTTCAGCGCTTCAAGATAATAGTAGTCAGCGTAGTTCAGCGGCTTGTCTACCTCGCTGTTGCTGGGACGCGACCCCACCGAGTGGAGCAACAGGAAGCCGTAGTGGGTACCTGTCGCAGCACGGTAGTAGCGGGTGAGACTATTCATGATATGGTCGGCATACTGCTCATAACGCATGGCTTGGGCGCGGGGCACATAGCGGCTCAACTCGTAGAGGGCCGAGGCTACGATGGACGCCGCCGAGGCATCGCGCTGAGTATTGGGAATCTCTGGACATTTCATGTCCCAATAGAAGATGCTGTCGGCCGGCATCGGAAGGGTCATGATGAAGTCGGCGATATGGCGGGCCTGATTCAGATAGGTTTCCTGACGGGTGTAACGGTAGCACAGGGTGTAACCGTAGAGTCCCCATCCCTGCCCGCGACTCCAATAGGAATCGTCGGCCCATCCTTGATGGGTGCAGCGTGTGCGCACATTGCCGGTGATAGAGTCGTAATCGACAACGTGGAACGACGAATAGTCATCGCGGAAGTGATGCTTCATCGTGGTGTTGGCATGACTCACGGCAATATGATGATAGGTGGAGTCGCCTGTGAGCTGCGTGGCCTTGAAGAGCATCTCTAAATTCATCATATTGTCAATGATGACCGGATACTGCCATTTGTCGCGATTGTGGTCCCACGATCGTATGCAGCCCACTGCGGGGCGGAAACGGGTGGCGAGACTGTTGGATGCCGTAATCAGCACGTCGCGGTACGACCGCTCACCGGTGAGATCAAAAGCCTGTCCGAAGCTGCAGTTAATGATGAATCCCAGATCGTGGGTGCCCTTGTAGTTCTTCGCTGACTCTATTGGCCAGGTGAAGCTGATGGCCTGCTGGCGCCAGTAGGGGTCGTGCGTGTAGCGGTACATCTGCCACAGCGATCCGGCGAAGAAGCCTGAGCACCAGTCGCGTGGACGTACCATCACGAGTTGGCCGTCATTGCCGATGGTGCGTGGCGTGACCAGATGGCGTGCGGCGTTTTGCTCCTGCTGCTGGGCTGCGGTGGCATAGGTGATGGCATAGCTGAGTTGTGAGGCAGCCGAAGCCATGGCGTCATCGCTGGCTGTGGGCTGGTAGTACAAGAGATAGAAGTGGTCGCCGTAGTCGATCTGACGCTGGGCGTCGAAGCACAGACGGTATGTCTGACGGCTGTTGTCAATGTATGTAGCGATCTTGTAAAGGTCTTTGCAGAACTCTTGCTGCTTGCTTTCCCATTGGCTGATTTGTTTGTAGGGCCAGCAGCTCACATCTTTGCCCACGTATGGCAGAAGAAAGTCGACTGCCTTGTAGAATGACCGGCCGTCGGCTGAGGATGCCTGGTCGATGCGCAAGCACAATGCTTGAGTCAGAAGATAGATGTCTATGCAGTGGGTGAGGTTGTAAGTAGAGTAACCGAAAGCCAGCGTGCGGGCCAGTTCGCGCGGCTGTCGGCCGTCTGGCTGAATCTGGGTGAATACTCTCCGGGTAGGAAACTCTTCGATTACGCGCCTTGCAACGGCCTGGTTGTCTGTAAAAAGGGCATAGGCGAGCACCTGGGCATCGTAGGCTACGGCATGATTGTTGTCGCCCTTGCTCTCATCGATGGCTAACGGATTAGTGAGCATCCATTGCAGAAAACGGGTGAACCACCGCCTGAGCTGCTTCGCATCATTGGTTGAAAACGATTTCGACTGTTCGAGCAGGCGCACGGCGTCGAGCATTTCGACAAATGAATAGCCGTCGAGGACACCCGACTTGCGCCCCCGGTTTCCGTTGATGCCGGGAATGAACTGGGCATGGTCGAGGTTGGGACGCATGTAAGTTCGCTTGTCGAAAAACCAGGTTCGGATAAGTTCTGTGGCTTTGCGGGCGTACTTCTCGTCGCCGTTGAGATACCAGGCCAGTGCCAGCGTTTGTATGCGTGAGGTGGTTTCGCCGAGTCGACCACGGTCATATTTCTTCAGTTCTGGGTTCGACTGTCCGTCATGATTGATGTAGGGCAGGCCGTCAGGCTTGGAAGGGTCGGGCCAATAGTAGCGCGACAGACTCATGTAGTCGTGTTTGTCGCCACTGGCTGGCACCACTTCTTTCTGCGTTACCGACAGAGCAGAGAGGGTGAGCAGGCGGTCTGCCTGCCGGTTGAGTTGCTCGAGACAGCGGGCGTAAAACGGACGGTGGAGTTGAGACTTTACTTTTTTGAGATGGTCTGAAGGCCATAGCCCCTGGCTAAGGATGGACAGGGACATGGACAGAAAGACTGTGGTGAGCAGATACTTTTTCATGTGCTAGAAATTACTATGATTTTCACGGTACAAAACAATAAAAAAAACAGCTGATGACTTTTCATTATCATCTAAAAGGTTGTAGAAATTGTGCTAAAGACTTGGCCGCAGATGGGCGGACAGTCTGTTGAAGGTGCCAAAATAGGTTACGCCTCCTTCAAAGACATGCAATATCGTAAGGTGTGTTCGGTTTCCGGTTGATGAGGTGCATCATGCGGATGCCCGTGCTGTCGTTTTTTGTTGTCAAGGTTTTCTGGACTCTGAAGCCTTTGACCGGAGCGATCCTTCCGGCCTCGTTTCCTTGGTCACATAGCGTTGCCAATAGGCAATGAGCAGGGTCGTCAGTGGCAAGGCGATGATCAGTCCGATAAACCCTAAGAGCGCGCCCCATACTGAGAGAGAGAGCAAGAGAATGGCCGGGTTCAGACCCATGGCTTTCCCCATCACTCTCGGAGTGACGATCATGTCACTGATGATCTGCACCACGATGAAGACAAGGACGGCAAGTCCGAACACGACCCAGAAGTTCTGACCCGTGTCTGCGGCCTTCAGCATGGCCAGAAAGGCTGTCGGGATCAGGGCGAATGAATGGAGATAAGGCACGAGATCAAGGATGCCGATGAGAATGCCGAGGCCTATGGCCATCGGGAAGTCGATGATCGTGAAGCCGATACAGAAGTTGATGCCCATGATCAGTGCCACGAGGCCCTGCCCGCGGATATAATTGTTCAGTTCTCGCTCTACGTCTTTCATCAGCTCCGACCAGAAGGGGCGGTTTTTGACGGGGAATATCCGGATCCAATTGCCTGTCAGATACTCATAGTCAAGCAGGATGAAGAATGTGTAGAGCAGCGTGATCAGCGAGGCGATGATGCTGAGGATGACATAAGCTGTCTGCCCCACGAAGTTGAAGACCTTCGGCATGGTAACCTTGATGGCATCAGCAAAGTCCTTGCTTTTGAAAAAGTTCTCGATCTGCCGCTGATGTTCGGAGATCCATTCGGATATCAGCGCCGAGAGATTATTGGTGTGGGCAGTCTGATGCATCCATTTGGAGAGAATGTCACCCAACTTCTGAAACTGCTCCACCATGGGTGGGATGATCAGGTAGACGATCAGTCCGAGGATGGCGAAGACAACGATCATCGTGAGGATGATGGCGATGGCGCGGATCCGCACCCTCAGTTTATATTGGACGAATTTCACAACCGGGATCAGCAGATAAGCAAACAGCCATGCGATGAAGAACGGGAGGAGCACACTGCTCAGGTAGTTGAGCAGCAGTAGTACGACCAGTACCAGCGCTCCGGCACCGATCCAGCGGATGAACTTGTCGAATGTGATTTCCTGTTGCATATCTTCTGTCTTGATTGGTGGTGATTTAATCGGAGTGCGAAAGATCCGTCCTGGCGGCTTGTTTCTCGTCTGCGGTCAGTCCGGATGCTGGCTGCGTCTTGGCTGAAGGAGCGTTCTCTGAGGCCAAGGCTTTCTGATAGCACTCACGGCAGAGGGGTTCATACTCTTCCTTTTCACCCAAGACGACCCGCTTGTCGCAATGTACGAGCCGATGACTGACATAAGCCAGTGCCCCGCATCTGACGCAAATGGCATGCACTTTTGTCACTTCGTCAGCGATGGCACACAAAGCCGGTATGGGCCCAAATGGAATTCCCTTGAAGTCCATGTCCAGTCCGGCGATGATGACTCGCACGCCCCTGTTGGCGAGCTCATTGCAGACGTTCACGAGGTCGTCATCCAAGAATTGCGCTTCATCAATGCCTACGACATCGATCCCCGAGGAGAGGAGCAGGATGCTGGCTGATGAGTCGACCGGTGTCGACTGTATCGCATTGTGGTCATGGCTGACCACGTCGGCCTCAGAATAGCGTGTGTCGATCGAAGGCTTAAAGATCTCCACCCGCTGACGGGCTATCTTCGCCCGCTTCAGCCGTCGGATGAGCTCTTCGGTCTTGCCAGAAAACATCGACCCGCACACCACTTCGATTCTTCCGGGGCGGTGTGTTTCCCCGAGTAAGTTTTCAATCATAACTTGTGCAAAGATAATAAAAGATTGTTTGAAATGCGTTTTGGGATGGAGATTTTTTGTCTGAAAAGGGGCGTTACTTAAAAATTGCAAAGAATTGAATGTTTTTTTTGTATGTGAAGAATAAATAACTATATTTGTCAGCTATATGGGAATATTGTACATCGTGCCTACTCCGATAGGGAATCTGGAAGACATCACGCTCCGCGCCCTGCGCATCTTGAAGGAAGCCGACATGATTCTGGCCGAAGATACACGTACTTCGGGCATTCTCATGAAGCATTTCGGGATACAGAATCATCTTGTTTCCCATCATAAATTCAATGAGCACGGAACGGCGGCAGGGATTGTCGAGCGACTGAAGGAGGGGCAGATGATAGCCTTGATCAGCGACGCCGGAACGCCTGGAATCAGTGACCCGGGATTCTATCTGGCCCGCGAGGCGGCCCGCGAGGGCATCACCGTTCAATGCTTGCCGGGCCCCACGGCGTTCGTGCCGGCGGTTGTGGCTTCGGGATTGCCGTGTGACAGGTTCTGCTTTGAGGGTTTCATCCCACAGAAGAAAGGCCGTCAGAGCTTCGTAGAGTCGCTGAAGGAGGAGTCCAGAACCATGATCTTCTACGAGTCGCCCTATCGTTTGGTGAAGTCGCTCCAGCTCTTCGCATCCGTCTTTGGTAACGACCGTCAGGCCTGTGTGTGCCGGGAACTGTCGAAACTGCATGAGGAAAGCGTAAGGGGAACGCTCGAATCGCTCATCCTCCACTTCACGGAGACCGAGCCGCGTGGTGAAATTGTCATCGTCGTGGCAGGCAGGGAGAAGGAACGGAGTAGCAGGACAGAAAACAGGAATATAAATAAGGTATCATGAAGTGCATACATGTGCTTCCCTCTCAACGATCTTCTACTATGCAGATTTCCGATCAATTGAAGTTGAAACTAAAATCTAAAGGAATATGAGAAAATTATTTTTTGGGGCTTGTCTGGCAATTGTTGCGCTGACAGGTTGTAATCAGAAAAAAACCGTTGACCTCGCGAGTCTTGCCAGGAATGATTCTTTGCAGAACATCATTGCACAGCGCGACAACGAGATCAATGACATGATGGGAACCCTGAATGAGATCCAGGAAGGTTTCCGTCAGATCAATGAGGCTGAAAACCGTGTGAACATCGCCAAGGACGGAGAAGGTGTCAACAAGGCGAGTCAGATCAAGGAAAACATCCGGTTCATCGCTTCGACAATGAAGAAAAACCGGGAACTGATCGCAAAACTCCGCAGCCAGCTCAAGAATAGCAATTTCAACGGTGATCAGTTGCAGAAAGCCATCGACGGACTTAATGCGCAACTCGAGGAGAAAGATCGGCAGCTGCAGCAACTGCGTGAAGAACTTGATGCCAAGGACGTCCATATCAGCGAGCTCGACGAAACCATCAACAATCTGAACTCGGATGTTTCAAATCTCAAGACAGAAAGCTCACAGAAGAGCGAGACAATCTCCATCCAGGACAAGCAGCTCAATACGGCATGGTTCGTGTTCGGCACCAAGAAAGAGCTGAAGGACCAGCATATCCTCGTAGACGGCAAGGTGCTGCAGTCGAGCTTCAACAAGAGCTACTTCACCAAGATTGATATTCGGGTTGACAAAGAGATCAAACTCTATTCGAAATCGGCTCGCTTGCTGACCATGCATCCCTCTGACAGCTACACCCTGACTCAGGATGTCAACAAGCAATACGTGCTCAAGATCAACAATCCGCAGATCTTCTGGTCGACGAGTAAATACTTGGTCGTGCTTGTAAAATAAGTCCGCAGCTTGCGCCTCTTCGCGGCAGATGGGGCGCAAGCTGACTGTTTTCCTGCCGCCAGCCTTTGAGACAGACATCTGGCGGTTCTTTGGCACATTCCGTCACCATTCAACCGCCTGTCCGCCTGCCTTTTCTTTTTTCTCTTTCAGGCGAGAAGCATTGTTTGAAAGAGAGTAAAGATATTAGGATTATTGCCTTTTGACAAAGATTAACGTTTTTTTTGTGGTGTTTACATTTTTTTTCTGTATATTAGCCCTGTGTAATCAATCATTTATATAAACCATGAAACACTTTCAACCAGTTTTGACCTAGTGGTCATTAATCTGCCAGATTATACTCATATCATTACAAAGTCGACGACTGGTTTCTCGTCTCCATGTACTCAATACAAGTAGATATTAATAATTACATATTCTTAACTGTCAGTCAAATAATATGAAAAAGCTATTTTTATTGTTGTGTTTGGTTGCCGGATTCACGGCATGTGACAACGCCAGTGACAACGAGAATGGCGCTGGCGAAGGCAACAATCCTTTTCTGCCCATTCAGCTATCCTCCCTTGAAGACGGAATCGTAAAACAAAGCAACGACTTTGCCTATAAGGCGTTTGCTGTCTATGACAAGGGGAAAAATTTACCCCCCAACTATGTCATGTCACCCCTCAGCTTCTCTTATGCACTCTCCATGCTGGCCAATGGGGCCGGAGGAGCCACCCAGGCTGAGATTCTGAAGGCGATTGGAGTCACTGGCGAGTCGATGGAAAACGCGAATGCGCTCTACGCGAAACTCATGGAGCAGCTGCCGAAGATGGATAAATCGACGGAGGTGGACATCGCCAACACGATGTGGATGGCCCTGGATTTCCAGCCTTATGACGCTTTCGTGAACGCGCTGAAGGCGAACTATCAGGCTGGGATGATGCAGACGGATACCCAGGATGCGCTGAATGCTATCAACAAGTGGTGCAAAGAGAAGACGCATGGGTTGATTGATCCTTTCCTTAAAAGGTGGAATCCGGAGACGCGGATGATGTTGCTCAACGCTCTCTACTTCAAAGGAAAATGGGCGATGCCCTTTGATGCGGCTAAGACCGCAAAGGAGACATTTGCCAACGAAGATGGTTCGAAGGCAACGGTCGACATGATGAACGCTACTCAAGACCTTCGCTACTACGAAGACAACCGCTTTACCATGACAGAGTTCCCATACGGAAATGGTGCCTTTTCCATTCAGTTCTTCCTGCCGAAGGACGGTGTCAGCCTGAACGACTGTATCACCGAGTTGGGCAAGAGTGACTGGAATCAGATCTACACCAACTCAGGATTGGCTTCGGTGACGGTGAAAATGCCGAAGTTTACAACGGAGACCAAAGAATCCCTCATCGATGTGGCAAAGGCTTTGGGCATCAAGACCGCTTTCTCGCCTATGGCCGACTATTCCAACTTGGCGAAGGAAAAGGTGGAACTGAATGACATTTTCCAGGCAGCCAAGATCTCGGTGGATGAAAAGCAGACTGAAGCAGCGGCGGTGACTGGTGTATCTATGATTACAGGAGTCTCGCCGACTGTCAAGAAATACAATTTCTATCTGAACAGACCGTTTGTTTACGTCCTGCGCGAAAAGAGCACGGGCGTCATCCTCTTTGTGGGAAAGGTGACACGGATGTAAGTGCTTGGCTCGGGTCGCGGATGCGGATCAGGCGGACAAAGCCTGGCGGTGACGACCGTCCGCATGACGTGCCAACCAAGGAATGATGAATTTCGATGCCGCATAAAATGAACTTCGCGGCGAAAAGAAACGGCTTCCGCGCGTATCGGATGATGCGTCCGGAAGCCGTAAACGTATGCTCCACCCGCTATCTCTTGTTCTGAAAGAACTGCTGGATCAGTTGTCGGCATTCCGGTTCGAGAACACCGACGGTGACGGAAGCCTTGGGATGCAGCGCCTGAGGGGCGAAGCGGGTGTAGCCCCGCTTGATGTCGGAAGCGCCGTAGACCACGCGTGCAATCTGCGCCCATCCGATGGCGCCGGCGCACATGGTGCACGGCTCTACGGTGACGTATAGCGTACAGTCCTGCAAATACTTTCCTCCGAGTGCGTCGGCGGCAGCCGTGATGGCCTGCATCTCGGCATGTGCCGTCACGTCGTGCAGCGTCTCGGTCAGGTTGCAGGCCCTGGAGATGATCCGGTCCTTGCACACGATTACTGCGCCGATCGGCACTTCGCCGGCCTTTAGGGCCCTTTCAGCTTCGGCAAGTGCCTTCCGCATGTAATACTCGTCTTTCTTCTGGAGTTCTTCCGTCTGTGTCATGTCTGTTCCATTGATTATTGCAAAAGTACGATAATTGTTGGAAACGGAGGCACGAATTTGCTTCTTTTCTTTTCCGGACCGTTCAAGTCTGTCTACAGGTCTTTACGCCTGAACAGGCCGACTGACACCATATAGGGCACGACGATCCATGCCAGCAGCAGCAGGGAAGACAGGACGATGCCACCGGTGGCACCGAGAAACTGCTTGAAAGCGGCTCCCGAATAGCCCATCATGGCCGATACATTCATCTTCAACACCACCTGAAAACGGGCCAGATCGATCGGATTGAGCATCAGCAGACCCATGACCGGGGTCTCTATTGGCCATTCGGCAAAGATCATCAGTAGGTAGAGAAGCAACGAGTCCCAGAGCATGGTGAAGAGTAGCCATAGCAGGAGCGCGCCTCCGATGCCCCTCGTCTTGTCGGAAGAGAGCGTTGCCGTGAGGAAGGCGATGGAAACAAAGATGAGCGTAGTGCAGCTTCCCATGAGGATCAGGATGGCTGCAGTGCCGGGATCCGTATAGAGCAGCAACGGCACGCCGCAGCCGAGGACGAACGCCAGCAGCAGGCTTCCGCCCACACCGCCATAGAGACTGTGCCAGATCTGGCTGCGACGGAGAGGCTGGGTGAGAAGCAGGACGATGAAGCCTCGTGAATTATAGAGGTAGATCGTGGTGTAGAGCAGGGACATCAGGGGAATGATGAAGAGCACGATATGGAGCAGCGTGAGCGTTCCTTTGCTCTCGCTGCTCTCAAGGAGCAGTGCGGTCCACGACAGCAGTGCGAGCATCACGAAGTAGACAAGGATGATCTTGCTCTTGATGTTGTCCAAAAAAATGGTTTTAGCGATTGTTTTCATGATCCGTTAACATTTTCATCACAGCCTTCGTCAGTGTCGGCTGACCGGTCTGCTGCATCAGTTCGTTGACTCCGCTGTAAAGCCGTATGTGTCCCTCGTCCATGAAGACGAGGTGCGTGGCCAAATCTTCGAGCTCGCTGAGGATATGCGAGGTGATGAAGATCAGCTTTCCCTCCTCCTTCGCTTTGCGTATTTTGTTTTTCAGCGTTTCGGCTGCCATAGGATCCAGTCCCGCAACGGGTTCGTCGAGGATCAGAATTTCGGGATGAAAAAGGAATGTCAGTGCGGCACTCACTTTCTGGCTCGTGCCGCCTGAAAGGGTGTAGGTGCGCTTGTCGGCAATGGCCCCAATGTCATATCGGTCATACAGTTCCATATCCGGTTCACCCTTGTAGGGCCTCACACGGAGAATGGTCTCAACGGTCTGACCCACAGTCATATTCTGTGGGAATCGGCTTGCCTGTGGCATGAATCCGATCTTTGACCGGGCTGCAGGATTGTCCCGGACGTCCATACCGTTGACGATGACCGATCCGGAGTCAGGGGTCACGAGGCCCAGAATACATTTCATCAGCGTGGTCTTGCCGCATCCGTTAGGGCCGACGAAGGCCACACACTGACCCTCGGGCAGTTCCAAGTCCAAGTTCTGCAATACATGCAGGCGGCCGTAGGATTTGTTCAGATGTCGAATGTTGATCATGTAGCGAATGGTTTCAGTGAAGGCATGTTGTCCACATAGTTGTCAGGCGTGATCGAGGGAAGCAGTCGCTCACTCATATCCATCAGGTTCATCAGGAAGCTATGGAAGAAGAGCAGCACGCCCGCGTTCTTTTCGGCCAGTGTGGAGAAGAGGCTCAGCATGTGATAAGGCACGTCGCCGGTGCCGTTCTTGTCCAAGTCGTAACCGTCATATTTGTCCCAGTAATTCCCGTCAAACGTGTTGCTGTTGAAACTGCTGTTGGTAGAGACGTCGAAAGTGTTGCCGATAAAGTTGTTCGCGCGGATCGTGTCGTTGGTCGAGCTGGCCACGACGCGCATGCCCCAGCCATTGTTCCGGAAGAGATTATGTCGCACCTGCAGTTCCACGCCGCCGTCCATGAGGATACCGACCGTGTTGTCCGTGAACCGATTATGCTCGATCCGTCCCCGCTGGATCTCCTTCAGAAGCAGCCCGTAGGATGATCCGCCGCGGTTGAAGGCAAAGACATTGTGGAGCATATGCACGTCATGGGTGTACATGACGGCCACGCCTGCTAAGTTGTTGGAGAAATAATTCTTGCTGTAAGTGTTGTGGTGGGAGAACATGAAGTGGAGTCCGTAGCGTTCGCAGCCGCTGACAGTGTTGTGGTCTATCAGCGACTCGTAGACAAACTCTAAATAGATGCCGTCCCTGTTGTGGCCCACCTTGTTGTGATGAATGTGCAGCTGCTCCGATTTCCAGCAGTGGATGGCGTTTCCCATCACCTGCATAGACATGATGTCACTGGCCACATCGTTGTGGCTGATGTCACTTTTGACGCAGCCTTGCAGCATGATGCTGAACTGGTTGGAGCGCATCTGATTATCCGAGATGACTACGTTGCGGCTGTTTTTGACCAGTATGCCGCAGTAGTCATGCAGGGATGAGCGTCCCGAATTGATGATCCGGAAGCCGCGTAGAGTCACCCTGTCCGCGGCAATCGTAACGTTCGTCCCCCGCTTCAGCCCGTCGATGACAGGGCGTCCCACGCCAATCAGCGTGAGCGACTTGCCGACGGTGAAGTGCTCCCGATAGGTTCCGGGATGAACGAGCACGCTGTCACCCGCCTTGGCATAGACCAACGCGGCGCGGATCGTGGTGAAGTCCCGACCTTGACCCACGTGGATCGTCCGGGCGGATACCGATGCTACCAACAACAAAGCCGCCGCAGCCGATGTCCAGCGCAGTCTTGTCCAGCGCACTCTGTCTTCCTTTCTATAACCCGTCAGCATGTCATTCCTGATGCTGTTGCTTCAGACGGGTCCACGAATCAAGCAGGATGGCCTTGTGATCTATGGCGAATTTCTTGGCCACAGCCAAGTCGCTGAATGCGGCCACGCCTCCATTCATCGGACTGGGGATGTCGTTGCCCAACACTAATCCGGCGGTCCGGATGTCTATGAGCTTGTCCGGCTGCATGTAATCCCCTACATATATCTTCAGTACCTTGTTGTCGTCTATCCGGTTCTTGCCGATATAATGGAATAGACACGACAAGTCGTCGAACTTCAGGCAACGTCCTTTGTCCGTGATCAGTTCGCATCCGAACTTCCCGTCCGTGATCGCCATCTTGCAGCCTTCACACAAGTCTTTGCCCAATTCGATCGGTTGTGGCTCGTCTTTGACCGAGCACGCCGTTGCGGCAACTGTGAGAATCAGCGTCAGGAGTAAGCCTGACGCTGATCGTCTGATACGGAAAGTCTGAGCCATTTACGCGGTTTTGGTTTTCTTCTTGAATAATTTGTCATAGAGGCCTGCCTCATACAGCACTGCCACTGCCACCAATATTCCGGCACCGACGAGCAGGTAGCCGCCGGTATCGGGCCATGAGAATGCCTCGAAGTTGAGCAGCTTCTTATAGCCGATGATGGGCGGTTGATAGGCCATGCCAGGCACCTGGATCGGCGCATTGGGGTCTAAGTGGTGCCCATAGTTATAGGTCCAGTAGTAGAAATCTATGAAACTGAGGATGCCGAAGATTACGAAGAGCCCGAAGGAACCGTAAGTGAGCTTCTTGTTGCGTAGCAGTCCGGAGACGATAAATAGCAAGCCGAAGAAGCACAGGATGTAGGGTAGGGCCTGGAACTCCCAGAAGTTCTCCGGATAGATCTTCTCCATGCCGACATAATGGTTCAAGTCGTTGATCGGAATGATGTCGCCCGAGATGCCAGAGGTGCCGCCGATGAGCAGCATCAAGCCTTCGGGATACTGCGGGGCCTGCAGGTCAATGCGCCAGAGTGGGATGAATGCACTGACGACAGTCAGTATGGCGGCTGCGATCATCAGCCACATGCCAAGTTTTGATAGTTTGTTTGTCATGTACGTATTGATTGTTTTGATCGTTCAGACCTCATCCGCTGTCCGCCTTTCCCGGTCCTTCTTGCCGACTGACGGGGTGGCTTTCGGTCGGGTGAAAGATGGGGTGGGGCGGACAGTGAATTTTAAGGTCTGAAGGAGGATGAATTATTTCAAGTCTTTCGGATTCTTGTTGTCAATCGAGTATTTCAGTGGTACGTTGCTGCCGGCCGGACTTACGCGGGCATATCCCTGCATCTCCTGATGGAGCGCAGAACAGAAGTCGGTGCAGTAGAACGGAATGATGCCGACACGATTGGGTATCCATTTCAGAGTGCAAGTCTCTCCCGGCATGACCAGAAGCTCGGCATTGTTGTTGCCTTTGACGGCAAATCCGTGCGGGATATCCCACTCTTGCTCCAAGTTGGTGACATGGAAGTAGACCTCGTCACCCATCTTGATACCTTCGATGTTGTCCGGGACGAGGCGCGAGCGCACTGCTCCTAAATAGATATCCACGCGGTTTCCCTTGCGTTCTACGCGAGCCTCGTTATATGAGCTGATCTTTGCGGGATTGTGATTGTCGGCCAGTTTGGTGAATTTCAGCACGTTGGGCATGATCTGTTTGGCATCGATGGCCACGGCATAGTGCGGCTCCCCGACCGTGGGGAACTCAAGGATGAGTTTCATCTTGTCTCCGCTGATGTCGTAAAGCTGTGCAGCCTGGCAGAGTTCAGGTCCTGTCGGCAGGAAACGGTCTTTCGTGATCTTGTTGTAGGCAATCATGTATTTGCCGTAGGGTTTCTTTGTGTCGCCGCCCATGACGGACAGATGGCCGATCGAATAGTAAGTCGGAATGCGGTCCAGAATCTTCAGATCTTTCAGGTTCCACTTCACGATCTCGGACGAAATGAAGAAACTTGTGTAGGCGTGACCGTCTGCATCAAATTCGGTGTGGAGCGATCCTAATCCCGGAGCCTTCACCTCTCCGTGGAGCGCAGCCTCGTATTTGATGACGTTGATGCCGTTGACCTTGCCGTCAAACTGCTTGTTTTCAATGGCTTTCTGAATCTTGGAGAAGCTGAAAACAGGGATGTTTGACGAGAGTTTGCCGTTTCCGACGATATACTCGCCTGACGGATCGACGTCACATCCGTGCGGGGACTTCGGACAAGGGATCAGATACAGGAAGTCGTTAACCTTCTCCGTGTTGATCACTTTGACCTTGTCGAGGATCTCAGACTTTGCCGACAGTGTAGCCTCATTCCATGTGTTATGGGCGTATTCCGCTTTCTCGACCGTGCAGTCGCCCTTTGCGGCGTGCTCGGCAGCTTTCTTCCAGTTGACGGCGAGGATGTAGTCCTTGTCGTTCTTGGCAGCATTGATTTCGAGCAACGTGTTGGCTTCCTCGGAGTTGTAGCAGGTGAAGAAGCTCCAGTCGCCCGATGCGTTCTTCCCGCTGTGGCTCAAATCATAGTTGAACGGAGGCAGACGGAGCTGGAAGTCGAGACTCATCTCACCCGTCTTCGGGTCTATCTTGACGAAGCTGATATGTCCGTGGAACTTCTCCTTATATTCTGCGATCGAAACATCGCCGTTCTCATAGTCGGCCGGAACGCTGAAACGGGTTCCTGCCACTAAGTATTCGCTGTTCTGGGTCAGGAATGGAGAAGCGTGGTTGCCGGCAGAGTTGGGCAGTTCGATAATCTCTGCCGTGCGGAAAGTCTTCAGGTCAATGCGAGCCACGCGGGGCGTGTTGTTGGCATTGATGAATGCCCAGCGGCCGTCATACATGGCATCCGTCTCTGAAAGCGTCATGTGATGGGAGTCGTCCCAGGGCACGAAACCGAACGACGTGTTCAGCATCGGCTTCGTCTCTTCACTGTACCCGTAGCCGTTCTCCGTGAATTGCGAGAACACCGGAATGATCTTCAGCAGTCGGCCTGAGGGCACGCCGTAGACGGCTACCTGCCCGTTGAAGCCTCCGGAAACAAAATTGTAAAACTCGTCGTACTGCCCCGGGGCTACATAAGCTTTCTGGGCCGCATCGGCGTCAACAGCCGGTCCTGACTTGTCAGGACGGCATCCGTACAGCAGACTGCCCGTCAATAGCAGGACTGTTGCAAAGGTAAATAGATTCTTGTGCATAATTGAAATATGAATAAATGAATGTTTTAGGTCTTGTGGCTGACGGCTTCTTCAGATAGCGAAGAGAGCCTTCGGATTAACGATGGTGATTGTCCGTCCGTCGTTTTTGATAATCCCCGCATCGGACAGCTGCATGAAGGCTCTTGTCAATGAGTATTTCTGGATGCCGAAAAGGTCTGCGAGCTCCTGACGGGAGCATTCAAGACGGATCACGGGACTTTGCTGCTGCTTGTAGATTTCGATGAGATATTGTGCGAGCTTGCCTTTGGCGGTGAACATGCTCAGCATGTGTATCTTGCGTGTGAGATAGATGACGATGTTGGAGATGATGGTAATGAAGTTGTGACGCACGATGGGATTGGAGTCGATCAGCTGCATCAGTTCGTCTGGTCTGAAACGTATGATGACCGTGTGGGCATCCACCCTGACCGTGACAGGCATCTGATGGGTCTCGGCGAAGATGAATGCGGGAGCGATCAGGTCCCCTGCGGAGAGCTTGCCCATCTGCACCGACTTCCCTGAATCACCCACCATGTAGGGCACAATGACACCCGAGAGCACCAGATCCGCATGCAGATAACTGTCGCCCTCAATGGTGTAAAGCTTGTTTTTCTTGTATTCAACGATCTTATAGTTGATGCTTTGCAGCAGCAACTCTAACTCGCCTTCCCTTAATCCTTTAAATAGAGGGCCTGCAGCCAATGTCTCCACTATCTTCTTTTGTTCCATATTTGTCGGATCACAATACCAGGAGGCTATGTGTCTGTCTTCAAATATCCGTGGCAAATTTACTGGCATTTGGGAAAAGTAAATGACAACAAATGTTCCCCTTTGTTGCTAATTTTATATAAAAAATGCTAACAGCCTCCTCCGGCTCCCGCTTATGTTGGTCCGGGAGGGGAAGGCGGGAGTAGACCCACGCCAGAATCGCCGCTGACGGGGCGATCGGGTGGAAGTGATGCAACTGTCTTAAAAATGCCATGTCTTTTATTTGAGGTTTGCTGGAAAAGTCGTACTTTTGCATCGTAACCGATTCTCTTGACAATGGCAGAACATAATGATCTCGGGAAATGGGGAGAGGATGTCGCGGCCGACTATCTGATCCGAAAGGGCTATACGGTAAAGGAGCGTGACTGGAGATACAACCATCGTGATCTCGACTTGGTCGTCCTTTCCCCGGATATGACGACACTGGTCATTGTCGAGGTGAAGACCCGGCGGGGCGAAGGACCCTTGGAGCCTCAGCAGGCGGTTGATCGGCGGAAGATACGCAACTTGGCTTGTGCCGCTAATGACTACGTCCGGCTCTTCGACATCGAGATGGAGGTCCGTTTTGACATCGTAACCGTCACCGGCATCAGCCGTGAGACCGCGCGTGTCGAGCACATCGAGCATGCCTTTAACCCCTTACTTTTATAATATGCAACGGATGAAAAGGAAGATCATCAACATGGAAGAGGTCGACTCGACCAACCGTTTCCTGCACGACTATACGCCGGAAACAGACGAGGAAATGACCATCGTCACGGCCCGCTTTCAGACTGCGGGGCGCGGACAGGGCAGCAACCGTTGGGAGAGCAAGGCCGGTGCCAATCTGCTATTCTCGCTCTTGGTCCATCCCGTGCGGGTCCCCTTGATGTTCCGGTTCCTCCTTTCGGAGGCCGGCGCCCTGGCTCTGAAAGAGGCACTCGACAGTTATACCGACGGCATCCGTATCAAATGGCCCAACGACATCTACTGGCAGGACCGCAAGATCAGCGGTACGCTGATCGAGACACGTGTCAGTGGCGGCTCGCTGAAGGACTTCATCTTCGGATGCGGCGTCAATGTCAACCAGACGGAGTTTGTCAGCGATGCGCCCAATCCGGTCTCTCTGCGGCAGATCATCGGTCGACGGGTGCCGCTGGAAGAGCTGCTCGGGCGGATCACCGAGGCCTTCGACAAGTATTATGGCATGGTGATCGACAGGCAGTATGCTGACATCGCCGCCCGTTATGATGAAGCACTCTACCGCCGCCACGGTTTCTTCCCGTACCGGGATCAGGACGGTGATTTCGAGGGAGCGATCGTTGAGGTGGAAGATGACGGTCATCTCGTGCTCCGCGACCGTTCGGATGCGCTCCGCCGCTATGCCTTCAAGGAGGTCGAATACATCCTTCCGCCTCAAGAAAAACCTTCCTGCCTCTGACGTTCACACCCACTTCTGCGCACTATGAAACGCTCATCTCTCATCCCTCATCTCTCATCCCTTCATCCCTCATCCCTCATCAGTTTATCCCTCATCCCTCATCAGTTTATCCCTCATCCCTCATCAGTTTATCCCTCATCCCTCATCCCTTCATCCCTCATCCCTCATCAGTCCATCCCTCATCTCTCATCCCTTCATCCCTCATCAGTACATCCCTCATCCCTCATCAGTTAATTCCTCATCCCTCATCAGTCCATCCCTCATCCCTCATCAGTCCATCCCTCATCTCTCATCCCTTCATCCCTTCATCCTTCATCTTCTCATCCCCTCATCGACTCATAAAAACTCAATAACTCATAAACTCATATCTTATGTCAAGATTTAAACGAATCCTATTAAAGCTCTCCGGCGAAAGCCTGATGGGCAACCAGAGCTACGGCATCGACCCCGAGCGGCTGACGGATTATGCCCGTCAAATCAAGGAAGTGCACGACATGGGCGTGCAGATTGGTATTGTCATCGGCGGCGGAAACATCTTCCGCGGACTGAGCGGGAGCCAAAAAGGCTTCGATCGTGTCAAGGGCGACCAGATGGGGATGTGTGCCACGGTCATCAACTCATTGGCTCTGAGTTCCGCACTCGATGCGATTGGGGTCAAGAATAAAGTTCTGACGGCCATTCGCATGGAACCTATAGGCGAGTTTTACAGCAAGTGGAAAGCCATCGAGGCGATGGAGTCGGGTGCCGTCTGCATCTTCTCCGCAGGCACCGGCAGTCCCTATTTCACCACCGACACCGGCTCTTCGCTCCGCGGCATCGAGATCGAAGCCGACGTGATGCTTAAAGGTACGCGCGTCGACGGCGTCTACACCGCCGATCCGGAGAAAGATCCGACTGCCGTGAAGTTTGAGGAGATCACTTATAAGGAGGTGCTCGAGCGCGGACTGAAGGTGATGGACCTGACCGCCATCTGCATGTGCCAGGAGAACAACCTGCCCATCTACGTGTTCAATATGGATGTTGTGGGCAACTTGAAAAAGGTGATGGAAGGCGCCGCCATCGGTACTTTGGTTCACAATTGATATAGCTCATCCTAACCATTTGATAATCAAATTGTTGCCGGAGCTATCCTTTGGGCCGTCCAAAGCATAGCTCCGGGCGCTCCGGATGATAGCTTTCGGCGGCCCAAAGGATAGCTCCGCGCGGAGCGTATGATAACTTCGCTTCTGCGAGGGTGTTTCCCTTGGGCATTTCGGACCAGTAGGAAGCCGTCCGTTCTTTGATGTTTGCCCAGTTTTATACGAATATCAGGCACATTGCGGACGGGCACAAGGCCCGCCCGAAACAATCCTTTGGAATAAACACATTTGGCATGTGCCCGTCCCTCGTCAATCGGTCGCGTAATATATATAAGGTACGCGGGCATACGCAGACAACCCGTCGGAATGATGATCCGGGGCATACCGACGCAATAAAAATACGACGTACGTAAAAATAATGGTAAAAGGCTGTGGGTTACGGGATGCGTGCATCCCTTTCGGGAAATAGCAACGACTATGCCTCTTCTTCAAAATCGACGTATTCCCCTTCGTCTTTGGGAATGATTTTCTTATGGACTTCGTCCGGATGACGACGGTCTATCACGGTCTGTCGGTCGCTTTTAGGACGCTCGGCAGTCGTCTGACGAAACTGGCGCGTAATGTTCTTGAACCGCTTGACGATGAAGTAGAGGATGAAAATACCCATGACAAGCACAAACAGAAAGCTGATCAGCAAAAAGCGGAGGAGGATCATGAGCTATCGTTTGGGGGTTTGCAGGTGGGCGAAAAGGGAAATGCCGACATAGAGCGGCACGATAACGGCGAAGGCGTTGAGGCGGAACAGCGCCAGCAGGGGGATGCAGATGCCCAAGAAGACATATCTGATCTCATTGCCTGACCATTTCCAATGCTTGAATTTAAGGGCAAACATCGGGATCTCCGCGATCAACAGCCAACTGCTGAAGCAGATCATCAGCAGGAGCACGGGCAACGACCAGGTGCCTGATTCGAACCATGTCGCCCCGCCTGTCATCAAGGATCCCCAGAAGAGCGCATTGGCGGGGGTGGGCAGTCCGATAAATCCCATCGTCTGGCGTTGGTCTAAATTGAACTTCGCAAGACGTAAGGCGGAGAATGCCGCGATCAGAAAGGCTGCGAAAGGAAGCAGGCCTCGCCATGGCTCCAAGACGGCGGGATAGTCGATGACACGCAGTTCGGAGAAGATGATCGTGGCCGGAACGACGCCGAAAGTCACATCGTCGGCCAGCGAGTCGAGCTCTTTGCCGATGGGGGAGGAGACATGCAGCAGGCGCGCCACCATGCCGTCGAAGAAGTCGAACACAGCTCCGATGATCATCCAGACCAAGGCCCATCGGGCGTCACCATGAATGGCAAACGTCATGGCGATGCAGCCCGAGATGAGGTTGCTGCATGTCAGCATGTTGGGGATATTTCTTTTGATCATGTCGGCCATACGGATCAGCAGTTGTTCGGTGTCTTTTCTATTTCAGTCGGGCAAGTACCGTGAGGTCGCCTGTGGTGGATTGTCCCATCTTGACGCACACTTCGCTGCCCACAGGGAGGAAGACATCCACGCGCGAACCTAACTTGATGAACCCCAAGTGCTCGTCGATATAGCAGTCTTCACCTTCCTTGGCGTAGGTCACGATGCGTCTGGCCACGGCTCCGGCGATCTGCCTGCAAAGGATGTCGACACCGTCTGGCGTCGTGATCATCACGTCGGCGTGCTCGTTTTCCTCACTTGCCTTTGGCAGCCAAGCCTTGTGATAGTTGCCGTCGAAGTGCTTGACGAACTTCACTTTGCCGTCGACCGGGAACCAGTTGGCATGTACATTCCAGAGGCTCATGAAGATGCTGATCATCAGACGAGGTTCATGAAAGTATTCGTTTTCTTCCACTTCCTCGATTACGACGACTTTCCCGTCAGCCGGAGCGACGACTAATTTGTCCGTGTCTTCATCCTTGAAGTAGCGGATGGGACATCGGTAGAAGTTGACTGTGATGCTATACAGAATCGTTGCTATGGTCGCGAAACACCAGAAAAAGGTCTTGTTGTCTAATCTCCAGAGCAGCAGGGCGATGGCTGCGCCGATGATCAAGCTGTAGATCAATGTGTCGGTCCCTTCCCGATGTATACGGATTTTTTTCAATTTCTTTATTTTATTGCCCATAGTAGCGTGATGGTTCGAAGTTGTTGCAAAGGTAAGTGTTTTTTGTTATTACAGCAAATTTTTATCCCGTTTCTTTTGGCTATGTCGCCCATTCGTCGTAACTTTACACCTCAAATCAATGGCGAAGATTAGCAGAATGGAAGATTTCGTACACCTACACGTACACACCCATTATTCTATATTGGACGGACAGTCGAAGATTAACAATCTGGTCGACAAGGCTGTTGCCGACGGCATGAAAGGTATGGCTATCACCGATCATGGCGTCATGTATGGTATCAAGGAGTTTGCCGACTATTGCGCCAAGATCAACAAGAAGCGGAAGGCTGAGGGCCTGGACCCTTTCAAGCCGATATTCGGTTGCGAAATGTATGTCGCACACCGCAGGAAGGAAGACAAGGTGAAGGAAAAGGGCGACAATTCGGGCTATCACCTGATCGTCTTGGCGAAGAACTACAACGGCTATAAGAACCTCATCA
Source organism: uncultured Prevotella sp. (assembly GCA_900317545.1). Taxonomy (GTDB): domain Bacteria; phylum Bacteroidota; class Bacteroidia; order Bacteroidales; family Bacteroidaceae; genus Prevotella. The sequence continues at coordinate 87,908 of ONHE01000056.1, forward strand.
AGCTCGTGTCACGTGCATGGATCGACGGCTATTACTACAGACCGCGTACCGACAGGCAGGATCTGGAGCGCTATCATGAGGACTTGATCGTGTGCTCGGCATGTCTGGCGGGCGAGATCCCGTCAAAGATCCTCAGGGGAGACATTGCGGGCGCACGCGAGGCATGTGAGTGGTATCAGCGCGTCTTCGGATCTGACTTCTACTTGGAACTGCAGCGTCACGAGGTCAAAGATCCTCACCTCATCGCCAACAGGGAGGTCTATCCCTATCAGGTGAAGGCAAACAAGGTGCTCGTCGAACTGGCTAAGGAGTACAGCATCAAGCTGGTCTGCTCCAACGACTGCCACTTCGAGAATAAGGAAACAGCCGAGGCCCACGACCATTTGCTGTGTCTGTCGACCCAGAAAGACCTCGATGACCCGCAACGATTGCGCTATACGAAGCAGGAATGGTTCAAAACGCGCGAGGAGATGAATGAAATCTTTGCGGCAGACCTGCCCGAAGCCTTGTCCAACACATTGGAGATCCTGGACAAGGTGGAGATTTACAGCATTGATCATGGTCCCATCATGCCCTTCTTCCCAATCCCCGAGCGTTTCGGAACGGAAGAGCAGTGGAGGCAGAAGTTCACGGAAGCAGACCTCTATAAGGAGTTCACGTCTGACGAGAACGGGCAGAACCCGCTTCCGGAGGCTGAAGCCAAGGCTGTCATTGACCGTCTGGGGGGCTACGACAAGATCTATCGCATCAAGTTTGAAGCCGACTATCTTGCCCATCTTGCCTACAAAGGCGCGGAGAAGTGCTATGGCGTACCGATTCCGCAGGAGGTCGACGAGCATATCCGGTTTGAGCTCCATGTCATGAAGACCATGGGTTTCCCGGGCTATTTCCTGATCGTTCAGGACTTCATCAATGCCGCCCGGACAGAGCTCGGCGTGTGGGTCGGCCCCGGACGAGGCTCTGCGGCAGGCTCGGTGGTGGCCTATTGCCTCGGCATCACAAAGATCGATCCGCTGAAGTACGACCTGCTGTTCGAGCGATTCCTCAATCCCGACCGTGTCAACCTGCCTGATATCGACACCGACTTCGACGATGACGGGCGCGGAAAGGTGCTCCGTTGGGTCATGGATAAATACGGACACGAAAACTGCGCGCATATCATCACCTATCAGGCCATGGCCACCAAAAACTCTATCAAGGACGTGGCGCGGGTCGAGAAACTGCCTTTGGAGCGGTCGAACGCACTCTGCAAGGCGATCCCCGACCGCTTGCCGGGCGACCTGAAGATGAATCTGACAAATGCAATCAAATGCACGCCGGAGCTGAGAGAAGCGGAAGCCTCGCTCGATCCGCGTGAGAGCAACACCATCAAGTATGCCAAGATGCTTGAAGGAACAGTCCGCGGAACCGGCTTACATGCCTGCGGGTTCATCATCTGCAGGGATCCGATTAGCGATTGGGTACCGGTTTCGACGGCCGATGACCCCGACTTCCCTGGCATGAAGACTGATGTGACCCAATATGACGGGCACGTTATCGAGTCGACAGGACTGATCAAGATGGACTTCCTGGGACTCAAGACGCTCTCGGAGTTGAAGGAAGCTTGCCACGTCGTCAAGCAAACGACGGGAGAAGACGTGGATCTTGATCATATCCCGCTTGATGACGCGCTGACCTATAAGCTGTATCAGGAGGGACGGACCATCGGAACTTTCCAGTTTGAATCACCCGGCATGCAGAAGTATCTGCGTGAACTCCACCCGACAGTCTTTGAAGATCTGATCGCGATGAACGCGCTCTACCGCCCCGGACCTATGGATTACATTCCCGAATTCATCAAACGTAAGAACGACCCGTCGCTGGTCTCCTACGACATCCCCTGCATGGAGAAGTATCTGAAGGATACTTACGGCATCACCGTCTATCAAGAGCAGGTGATGCTCCTGTCACGTCAGTTGGCAGGATTCACACGCGGCGAGAGCGACGCGTTGCGTAAAGCGATGGGCAAGAAGAAAAAGGACATCGTCGATGCGATGCGTCCGAAGTTCCTGAAGCAAGGCGCCGCCAACGGGCATGATACGAAAGTGCTGGAGAAAATATGGGGTGACTGGGAAAAATTTGCATCCTACGCGTTCAATAAGTCGCACGCTACGTGCTACAGTTGGGTCGCTTACCAGACGGCATACATGAAGGCCCATTATCCGGCAGCATTTATGGCGGCGCTGATGACACGTCGTTTCAGCCAGATCACCGAGATCACCAAGCTCATGGAAGAATGCAAGTCGATGGGCATCTCCACGCTCGGACCTGACGTGAACGAGAGCTACAGTGCTTTCGGTGTCAACAAGCAGGGTGAGATCCGATTCGGGCTGTCGGCCATCAAGGGCATGGGCGAGGCTGCCGCCGAGGCCATCGTCAACGAGCGGATGACCAACGGACCCTACAAGGATATCTACGATTTCGCCGAGCGGGTAGACTTCCGGAGCGTCAACCGCAAGGCTTTCGAAAGCCTGGCCTATAGCGGAGGCTTTGACGGATTCGGCCTCCGGAGGGAGCAATACTTCGAGCCCAACGCCAAGGGAGAAATCTTCTTGGACCAGATCGTGCGCTATGGACAGAAGTTCCAGGAGAGCAAAGCCGAGGCCGCTCTGTCGCTCTTCGGCGACGGAGCCATCGGTATCGCCAAGCCGAAAGCACCGGCAGGCGAGACATGGAACACGCTGGAGAAACTTAACAAGGAACGCGAGTTGGTCGGGATCTATCTCTCGGCTCATCCGTTGGACGACTACAGCGTCGTGCTCCACAACATGTGCAACGTCCACTGCCCCGATCTGAAAGGACGTGACACCAACTTTGCCGAAATGGCAGCATTGGAGACGGTTACCTTCGGCGGCATCGTCACCGATGTGAAGGAACGCTTCTCCTCACGCACCAACAAGCCTTTTGGCATCGTGACCATAGAAGATTACGACGGAAACGGCGAGATCACGCTCTTTGATGAAGACTGGGCCAAGTGGAGCGGCATGCTCAAGAAGGAATACACCGTCTATGTGACAGCCAAAAGTGTGCAGCGCTTCCGCAACAGTGACTCCTACCAGTTGGTGATCCAGAACATAGAGTTCCTCAGTGACGTCAAGCGCAACCGCATCGAAAAGTTCACCATCACCATCGACACCAACCATGTCGATGATGCGGTGGTCAACGATCTGATGACCGTTGTAGCCGACAATCCGGGCAACACGCAGCTTTTCCTAAACCTAATCAATCCCGAAACCAACGAAAGTGTGCTCCTGCGGTCCAACGGGAAGAGGATCAACCTCAACCAATCCGTGCTCCTCTTCGTCGACGAAAATCCCTTCATGAAGTGTCATGTCAATTAATCTTGGCATAATGTTTGTCCGTTCAGAGATAAATGATTATTTTTGCAGAAACATAAGAACATTCAAATTTTAAACGCAATGGAAGTAGAAATCACCACCAAAAATTTCGAGAGTTACAAGAACGGAGATCTGCCGTTGGTCGTAGATCTTTGGGCCACATGGTGCGGGCCCTGCCGCATGGTCGCCCCGATCATTTCAGAGTTGGCTGCTGACTATGACGGAAAGATCGTCGTAGGCAAGTGCGACGTAGAGGAGAACGACGACATCGCCATGGAATATGGCATCCGTAACATTCCGACCATCCTCTTCTTCAAAGGCGGAAAGTTGGTTGACAAGTTTGTAGGAGCTGCCAACAAGACTACTTTGGACGAAAAATTCAAGGCACTGCTCTAAATTGGGTGGTCTGCGAAAAAAAGCCGGAGAGGCAGAAGGAGAACGGTCGGTGACCGCCTCTTTCTGCCTCTTACCTTATCCACTCCGCCATCTATACTGTCCGACAGACGGTAAAGCCTCCCACGAATGATCTCTTTTTCGGACATTTTCTTACGTGCGATCATGCGCTCTGGATCATCATGCTTTCAAATTATAACTGATGCATCATCCCTGCGTGCATGTTCTGCTTCATCGTCGCCAAAGATGTCGAAATTTTGCAAACCATAGATGACAAAAGCGCATCGTTATTGAAAAAAACACGCTGATAATGAAAATAATGTGCTTATAATTTCATAGTATGGAATATTATGTCTAATTTAACCCCCGAAATCAGTTAACAGAAATGATCACAGGAGATTTTGGGAGCATGCCCAATAGGTCTCTCTGAGGAAAAACGCTCTTTAAAAAAATTAGGACATCATGCTCTTGACAGGAACCGGAGATGCGTCCCTGTTCACGGCACGGAAAGTGCAAGACCCGCCGTTGGCGTTCGTCAGTTTTGGAGATGCCTCCGATGATGGACGAAGACGGATTGAAAGTCTTTGTGAAAAGAATATTATCGGACATGTGGCAGGATGATCCGTCCGTCTTAGAGAACTGATCAGGTGGAATCCGCCCGTCACTTTGTGACATGAAGGAAACAGCATCAGATTCTGTACAACTAACATATATTTCATTTAAAGTTAATATTTGTCTAATATGGAAATGAAAAATGCGTATGCCGGAACAATGGAATCCGGTGACATCTTCATCCAGATTTCACCCTCAAACGAAGAGGGGGTGCAAATCAATCTTGAGAGTTCGGTGGAGTATCAGTTCGGCGGACAGATCAGGAAAGTAATCAGCGAAACGCTCAAAGAATTGGGTATCAAACAAGCCACGGTGAAAGCTGTGGACAAAGGAGCACTCGACTGCACCATCAAAGCCAGAGTCACCACAGCCGTTGTACGTGCCACCGGCAAAGATGTGTGGGCATGAGACTGTAAGTTAACATTTAGATTCATACGACTATGGAAAGATTAAGAAGAACAATGATGTTCATACCGGGCAATAATCCCAGTATGATGCAAGACGCATATATCTATCACCCGGATTCGATCATGCTCGACCTGGAAGACTCCGTGACGATGGCAGAGAAGGATGCGGCACGTATGCTCGTGCACAATGCATTGAAGACGATAGACTATGGGACCATAGAGCGAGTGGTGCGCATCAATCCTTTGAACACTCCCTATGGGAAGAAAGACATCGAGGCTGTTGTCAAAGGCGGCGTGGATGTTATCAGAATGCCGAAAACAGAGACTGCCGACGAGGTGCGGGAGGTGGAAGCAGAGATCGAACGCGTGGAGAAAGAGATCGGTTGTGAAGGCAGGACACTCATCATGGCAGCTATTGAGAGTGCGCTGGGAATCGTAAATGCCTACGCCATTGCTACCGCGTCGAAGCGGATGATGGGCATTGCACTGGGCGCAGAAGACTATAGCGCTAACTTGAAAACACAGCGTACCAAAGAAGGAACGGAGCTGCAACTGGCCCGCGAAACCATTGTGGTTGCAGCCAGAGCTGCCGGTATCGATGCCCTCGACACCGTTTTCTCCAACCTTAACGATATGGAGGCCTTCCGAAATGAAGTGGAACTGATTAAGCGCATGGGCTTCGACGGCAAGTCGATCATCAATCCGCGACAAATAGAGATCGTCAACGAGGTCTTTGCACCTAAAGAGAAGGATATTGAGAAAGCACGTACGATTCTCGCTGCTATCAAAGAAGCGGCAGAAAGAGGAAGCGGCGTGATCTCCGTAAACGGCAAAATGGTTGACCGCCCAGTGGTGATCAGGGCTCAACGAACTATCGACCTTGCCATCGCATCGGGAATTTTAAAGAAGGAGGACATACAATGAACAGCATAAAAGACAGAGCAGACCTTATTCAACAACAGGCTGCAAGACTTGGGAAAAAAGTATATAACGACGTTGCAACCGCAGCCAAGGAGACTGCGCCAAAGATGGAAATGCAGAAGTCGTGCTGCAAGTTAGTGACACTCGAAGAGGCTATCCGCCGTTCGGGCTTGAAGGATGGCATGACCATTTCGTTCCATCATCACTTCCGGGCAGGTGATAAGGTCGTGAATCTTGTGGTCGACAAGTTGGCTGAAATGGGTTTCAAGGATCTCCATTTGGCTGCTTCCAGTCTACAGGATGTACACAAACCATTGATCGAACACATCAAAAACGGAGTGATAACAAATATTTCAACTTCTGGTCTGCGTGGTGATCTGGCAACCGAAATATCCCACGGACTCATGAAAAACCCCGTGATCTTCCGCTCGCATGGCGGTCGAGGCAGTGCCATTAAGAATGGAGAGCTTCACATTGACGTCGCATTCTTGGGCGCGTCATCATCCGACCCGCTTGGAAATGCTTGTGGTTATTCGCGCTCGGATCATGCAAGATCTATCTGCGGATCATTGGGCTATGCGCTCCCCGATGCCAAGTACGCTGACAAAGTGGTCATTCTGACCGACGATCTGGTCTCTTATCCCAACACACCGAACTCCATTTCGGAAAGCGATGTGGACTTTGTGGTGGAAGTGGAATCTGTCGGCGACTCTTCCAAAATTGCTTCCGGAGCCATCCGCGACACCAAGAATCCGCGCGATATCCTGCTTGCCCAGACTGCTGCAAAGGTAATCATCAACAGCGGTTACTTCAAGGATGGCTTCTCTATACAGACAGGATCGGGTGGCGCATCACTCGCTGCCGTGAAGTATATACGTGAGAGCATGATCGAGCAGGGCATCACTTCGAGTTTTGCACTTGGCGGAATCACTGCCCACATGGTAAAGATGCATGAAGAAGGTCTTATCGGGCGCCTCATTGATGTGCAGTCTTTCGACAAGGTCGCGGCAGAATCGCTCAAGAAAGATCCTATGCACAAGGAGGTGGCAGCTAACGAGTATGCTTCCGCCGATGAGCCTGGATCAGCCTCTCACTATTTGGATATCGTAATCTTGTCAGCCCTGGAGGTGGACGTAAACTTCAATGTGAATGTGCTTGTGGGCAGCGACGGTATCATCCGCGGTGCCATTGGCGGGCATCCTGACACAGCTGCCGACTCGGCTCTGTCGATTATAGTTTGTCCGCTGCTGCGAGGCAGAATCCCCTGCGTGGTAGATCATGTGACCACACTGATTACGCCCGGCTCTTCGGTAGACGTGATCGTAACCGAATATGGCATTGCCGTGAACCCACGTCGACCTGATATTGCCGACCGCTTAAAACAGGCTGGCATGAACGTTGTGGATATTCATGCGCTAAAAGAGCAAGCCGACAAAATCATTGGAGAAGCTGCACCGCTGCCTTTCGGGGATAAAGTGGTTGGCGTCGTCATTAATCGAGACGGCTGCGTGATGGACGTTATCAGGAACATCGTGGATTAATTCGCGGGGTTCTCACACCCTTTAAACCTGCTAATATATAGCATGCATAAGGGTGAAACCTATATTGACACAATGATCACAGACTATTATCCAAGGTGAGAACGACAGGGATTACGCTTGACGAACTCCTGCAAAGCCGTGAAAAAAGGTGGATGAGGCAGCAGGAACTCATCCAAAAACATCCTGAAGCAACGTTGGTTTGCCTCACGGTTATCATGCCGGGGCCGGTCAAGCGTAACGCCCAGTCGCTGACGGTTGCCCATGCCGCAGTGGACGCGTTGCAGCAATATTTTGCCGGAAACATCGTTAACATAACAACCCACGACTTAGAAACAGGCTACGAAGCATACATGCTCACAAGCCTCGGACTGGTCGAAGCCAAGCGGAAAGCCTGTCAAATAGAAGACACTCACCCGCTTGGGCGGTTGTTTGACGTTGATGTCATTGACAAGGACGTGCATCCTTTGTCCCGGTCACTCATCGGGGAGTCTCCCCGAAAGTGTCTGCTCTGTGACCATGAAGCCCGCTATTGCATGCGCAATCACAGTCACACGCAGGACGAATTGCACCGTAAGATTGCGGAAATGATTGATGCTTATGTGCGGAGAGTTTGAAATCAGAGAGCTGCCGCTCATGCTGAAGTCTGTCCATGACAAAGTTGAAGCTTTCCTAAAAGCTAACGGACTGCGCATGGAAAAGGTGGATGAGTATGCAGCCGTCTATGCCCTCGGCGAGGAAGAGATTCTTGCCGGCGGCGGTTTGGCAGGCGACACCATCAAGTGCGTGGCTGTCTGCGATGCATTGCGTGGTTCGGGCATGGGTGCGAAACTGATCTCCTATCTCGTGTGCAAGGCTGCTGCAAAAGGACATTCCAGCGTGAAAGTATTTACCAAACCCGACAATCAGTCCATCTTCACGAGTCTTGGCTTCAAAGCGCTCGCTGCTTCTCCTCATGCCGTATTTATGGAAAATGGCAGTGAGCTTGATGACTATTGCAGGCAATTGAGAGTGCTTCGAAGAGAGGGAACGTGCGGCATCATCGTCATGAACGCCAATCCGTTTACGAAAGGACACCGCTATGTAGTCGAACAATCTGCCAAGCGTGTGGACCATCTCTATGTGATGGTGGTGCGGGAAGATCAATCGCGTTTCTCATACGAAGAGCGACGGGCTATGGTGACCTATGGATGCAGCGACCTGAAAAATGTTACCGTTTGTGACGGAAGTCGTTACGCGGTATCCGCGGACACTTTCCCAACTTATTTTCTCAAGCGTATAGATGACGCTACTGATGAACAAATCATTCTCGACTTGAACCTCTTTGCCCGTCATCTCGCCCCTGCGCTTGGCGCAAGTGTACGTTTCGTCGGCAGCGAACCCATAGACGAACTTACGCGCAGATACAATCAGCTCATGCAGGAGATGCTCCCCGAGCAAGGAATAGCTGTCGTCGAGATCGAACGGCTGCGACTTCCATCTTTGGAAAAAGATACATTCGGGTCGGCCAGAAGCCCTCTGCAGGTTATGGGGCAACACGTTCCGGCCCTGCCGGAATCTGACGGCGATGAGGTCGTGAGCGCAAGCAGAGTCCGGCAATACGTGGATGCGAGACGCTTTCTTGCCGCTGCATCCATCGCCTATCCTACCACCATACCATTTATCATAGCAGAATTAGCAACCGAAGCATTGCATGACGAAATAGATACGACCCCCAAACCGGGGTTGGTGGACAAGGCTGACAATGGTGCGCACGACGATATGGACTATCCCATGATGTATAGGAGCATCCGGGCTCTGCGCCCTTATTTTGTGCGATTGGCACGATGCGGATTCCAGTCTGCGTTGCCCTCTTTCGGCGAAATCAATGCGATCGGTCTTGAAGCAGAACAAGCTATGTTTCATTCCACGCACGGAGTCAACACCTACAAGGGTGCTCTTTTTTCCATGGGACTGGCCATTGTGGCTGCCGCGCATACCTATTTTAATACGCAGACCATCGAACACGATGCGCTCCGACGCGATATCGCCGCCCTGGCCGTGCAGTTTCCGGTTGCCAAAGGGACCCACGGAGAGGAGGTCTTGGCGTGCCATCAAGTGGCGGGGGCACGCGCCTGCGCCTGTGAAGCCTATCCGAAGCTGTTTGAGGTGTGGCTTCCCTTCTTTGCGAGCCATTTCTCCGATCCCTACTGTTTCCACAAAACACTGCTGCTCATCATGTCGACGCTCGACGATACCAACCTCTTCTATCGTGGCGGAGCACAGGCGGTTGAGCGGATCCGGGCGCGTTCTGCCGCGCTGCTGGACGATTTTTCGATAGAGGGTCTGGAGCAGTTCAACCGGCAGATGATAAGTGACCATCTGTCGCCAGGAGGCAGTGCGGACATGCTGTCACTCACATCCTTTATCCATAGCCTACATTAATTATCACCTAAACCAATATTACCTTTAAACAATTTAGTATGATTGAATTAACGAAGCAGGGAGTATATCTCCTCGACGGCAAAGAGATTACCACGAAAACCGATGGTATGCCTTTGCCTGAAGAAGCAAGAGAAAACACAATTACGTATGGCATCCTGCGCTCGCACGACGTAAGCGGCGGCAAAAACAACAAGATGCGCATCAAGTTTGACGCCATGATGTCGCATGACATCACTTATGTGGGTATCATTCAGACGGCCCGTGCCAGTGGCTTGGAGCGTTTCCCGCTGCCCTATGCCATGACCAATTGCCACAACTCCTTGTGTGCCGTGGGCGGCACAATCAATGAGGACGACCACATCTTCGGTCTTTCAGCTGCCAAGAAATACGGCGGTATCTATGTCCCGACCAATCTTGCCGTCATCCACCAGTATGCCCGTGAGGCTATGGTAAAGTGCGGCAACATGATTCTCGGGTCTGACAGCCATACCCGATACGGATCTTTGGGCAACATGGGCGTAGGCGAAGGCGGTGGCGAGCTCGTGAAGCAGCTGCTTGAAAACACGTGGGATATCAACGCCCCGGAAGTGGTGCTCGTGTGGCTCGAGGGCAAGCCCCGCAAGGGTATCGGCCCTCACGACGTGGCCATCTCACTGGTCAAGGCCGTATTCGAGAGTGGTTTCGTCAAAAACAAAGTGTTGGAGTTTGCCGGTCCCGGTGTTGCTCATCTCCCCATCGATTTCCGCAACGGCATCGATATCATGACCACCGAGACCACCTGTCTGAGTTCCATCTGGATCACAGATGACGTGGTAAAGAAGCACTACGAGCAACATCGCCGTCCGCAGGACTTTAAAGTACTGCAGCCCGGTAAGGTGGCTTATTATGACGCCATGATCCGGATCGACCTCGACAAGCAGGAGTCGATGATCGCACTGCCTTATCATCCCTCCAACGCATTCACGATCCACGAGCTGCAGGCCAATCCCGTGGAGATTCTGCGCCGCGTGGAGGAAGACACGAAGAAGCGCTTCGGCGACAAGGTAGAGGTGAATCTCGTGGAGAAGGTGATTGACGGCAAGCTGCATGCTGACCAAGGAATCATCGCCGGATGCTCCGGTGGCACCTACGACAACCTCAGTGAGGCCGCTGCCATACTGAAAGACAAGTCTATCGGCAACGACTATTTCACCATGTCGGCCTATCCCCAGTCGGTACCGGTCTATATGTCAGTCACCCGTCATAAGATCGCAGAGGAACTGCTGCAGGCAGGTGTCGTGATCAAACCTGCATTCTGCGGACCGTGCTTCGGTGCGGGCGATGTACCCGCCAACAACGGTCTGAGCATCCGCCACACCACCCGCAACTTCCCCAATCGTGAAGGCTCCAAGCCCGGACAGGGCCAGATCTCGCTTGTTGCCCTGATGGATGCGCGCTCCATAGCAGCCACTGCAGCCAACGGCGGCATCATCACCGCAGCTACAGACATTGATTACAACGATCAGCATGAAGGCTACGACTACGATGCCAAGATCTATGAGCACCGTGTCTACAACGGCTATGGCAAGGCCGACCCAACCCAGGAATTGCGCTACGGACCCAACATCAAAGACTGGCCCAAGATGTATGCCATGCAGGAGAACATGCTCTTGGAGTTGGCGGCCGTCATCCATGATCCCGTGACCACGACCGACGAGCTGATCCCTTCAGGTGAGACTTCGAGCTACCGGTCCAATCCGCTCAAGCTGTCAGAGTTTGCCCTTTCCCGTCGCGTGCCTGAATATGTGGGCATCAGCAAGCGCATCCAGCAGGAAGATCTGGCACGCCGGAGCGGTCAGACACCGCAGCACGTGGCCGAAGCACTGGCCAAGGTGGGCGCATCGGCAGCTGACACCTCGTTCGGGTCATGCGTGTTTGCCAACCGTCCGGGCGACGGCTCGGCACGCGAACAGGCGGCTTCCTGCCAGAAAGTGCTGGGCGGCGATGCCAATATCTGTTTTGAGTATGCCACCAAGCGCTATCGCAGCAACTGCATCAACTGGGGCATTGTGCCCTTCACGCTCGATGCCGATGCCAAGTTCGACTATGCTCCCGGTGACATGGTGTTCGTACCTGGCATCCGCGAGGCCATCCTCTCAGGTAAGGAGGAGGTCAATGCCAAGGTGATCACAGCCAACGGCGTGAGCGACTTGCATCTCAATTTCACCAATCTGACTGCTGATGAGCGCCAGATCCTCGCCGAGGGATGCCTGATGAATTATTATGCTGCACAACATAAGAAACAATAAGCACTCCGTGAAGCGCAGTGACCGGGCTGCATGAGCAGAACGGTCGCTGCGCCAAACACTGAAACCGAAAAACGATCCAATTATTTATTACATAAACAAGTCTGACATGGAAAAAATCAAAATGACCACTCCGCTCGTAGAGATGGATGGCGACGAGATGACAAGAATCTTGTGGAAAATGATCAAGGAAGAGCTTATCCTCCCGTTTGTTGAACTTAAAACGGAGTATTATGACTTGGGATTGGTCAAGCGCGACGAGACTAATGACCGGATTACTGTTGAAGCAGCCGAAGCCTGCAAGAAGTATGGCGTAGGCGTGAAGTGCGCCACCATCACGCCAAACGCACAGCGCATGGAGGAGTATAAGCTGCACGAGATGTGGAAGAGTCCGAATGGGACGATCCGTTCCATACTCGACGGCACCGTCTTCCGTGCTCCGATCACCATTCCTTCCATCCGTCCGGCCGTGAAATATTGGGAAAAGCCCATCACCATTGCGCGTCATGCCTACGGCGATGTCTACAAGGGCGTGGAGATTCGGGTCAACGAGCCGGGTGTGGCCAAACTCGTCTTCGAAGGCCAGAGCGGAAAAGTGGAAGAAGTGAAGATTCATGAGTTCAAGGGCGAAGGCGTGCTCCAGGCCATGCACAACGTCGACAAGTCGATCCGGTCGTTTGCTCATTCATGCTTCAAGTTTGCGCTCGACACCAACCAGGATCTGTGGTTCTCGACCAAAGACACCATTTCGAAGAAGTATGATGCCCAGTTCCGGGAAATCTTCAACGAAGTGTACGAGAACGAATATAAGGCAGAATTCGAGAAAAAAGGCCTCGTATATTTCTACACACTCATTGACGACGCTGTCGCTCGTGTCATCCGCAGCAAGGGCGGATTCATCTGGGCGTGCAAGAACTATGACGGTGATGTCATGAGCGACATGATTTCCACGGCCTTCGGATCGCTTGCCATGATGACCAGCGTGCTTGTCAGTCCGGACGGAAACTATGAGTTTGAGGCTGCCCACGGCACCGTGACCCGTCACTATTACAATTATCTGAAAGGTCAGGAAACATCCACCAACCCCATGGCCACCATCTTCGCATGGTCAGGGGCACTGCGCAAGCGCGGTGAGATGGACCAGCTGCCTGAGCTCGTCAACTTTGGCAACCAGCTCGAAGCTGCCTGCTTCGACACGCTCAATGAGGGCATCGTCACAAAGGATCTCGTCAACCTGATGGAGGGCATCACGCCTCGCCAGGTCAACTCTTCGGAATTCATCCAGGCCATCCGTGAGCGTCTGGCCAAGCGGTTAGGCTGATAATCCTTTCCCGCAATCCATTCCGGCAACGGTC
>ONHE01000062.1 GCA_900317545.1 uncultured Prevotella sp.
CCAAGAAGCACAACAAAACTCCTTATCATGCGATTCAAGCCTTATTTGAGGCTTGATGAATTGGCATATTCTGTACCTAACGATTATCGCTTCTATTTACCTGCCGTGCTTATGATTGTTAATTATGATTAATTATATAAATAAACTTTAATCTCTTCGACAATGTCTCAGAGTAATTCAGTAACTTTGCCAAAATTTTGGGCGAAGTGTGCCCGAAAATCATATAAAGTCTAACTTTATTAGCATTTAAACATTTAATTAATTATGTCAGATTTAAAGAACGAAGGTCTTCAGGACTTCAATTGGGATGAGTTCGAGAACGGCCACAACGCAAACGTCAGCAAAGAGGATCTTGAGAAGGCCTACAATGAGACCTTGAACAAGATTCAGGAGCATGAGGTTGTCGAAGGTACGGTGATCTCTGTTGACAAGAAAGAGGTAGTTGTAAATATCGGTTACAAGAGTGACGGTATCATACCTGCATCTGAATTCCGCTACAACCCAGATTTGAAGGTTGGTGACAAGGTTGAGGTTTACGTTGAAGACCAAGAAGACAAGAAAGGCCAATTGGTTCTTTCCCACAAGAAGGCACGCCTCACGAAGAGTTGGGATCGCATCAACGAAGCACTTGAAAAAGAAGAAGTCATCCAGGGTTACATCAAGAGCCGCACGAAGGGCGGCATGATCGTTGATGTATTTGGCATTGAAGCATTCCTGCCGGGAAGCCAGATCGACGTTCATCCAATACGCGACTATGATGTGTTCGTAGGCAAAACCATGGAATTCAAGGTTGTCAAGATCAACCAGGAGTTCCGTAATGTTGTTGTTTCCCATAAGGCTCTCATTGAGGCTGAACTTGAAGCACAGAAGAAAGAAATTATTTCGAAGCTTGAAAAAGGCCAGGTACTTGAAGGCACAGTCAAAAACATCACATCTTATGGTGTATTTGTTGACCTTGGCGGCGTAGACGGACTGATTCACATAACCGACTTGTCATGGGGCCGTGTCAGCGATCCGCATGAGGTTGTTTCACTTGACCAGAAGATCAATGTTGTCATCCTCGATTTCGATGAAGAGAAGAAGCGTATTGCACTTGGCTTGAAGCAGCTCACCCCGCACCCATGGGATGCATTGGATCCGAATCTTAAGGTCGGTGACCATATCAAGGGCAAGGTTGTCGTCATCGCCGACTACGGTGCATTCGTAGAAGTTGCTCCGGGCGTAGAAGGTCTTATCCATGTCAGTGAAATGTCTTGGAGCCAGCACTTGCGTTCGGCTCAAGAGTTCATGCACGTTGGTGATGAGGTTGAGGCTGTGATCCTCACGCTTGACCGCGCAGAGCGCAAGATGAGTTTGGGTATCAAGCAACTCAAGGAAGATCCATGGGAGAAGATCGAAGAAAAGTACCCGGTTGGCTCGAAGCATACGGCAAAGGTACGCAACTTCACGAACTTCGGTATATTTGTCGAACTGGAGGAAGGCGTTGATGGTCTGATCCATATTTCAGACCTTTCATGGACCAAGAAAGTCAAGCATCCGTCAGAGTTTACCACTCAGGGTGCAGAGATCGAAGTCGTAGTCTTGGAGATCGACAAGGAGAACCGTCGTCTGAGCCTTGGGCACAAACAGCTTGAGGAGAATCCTTGGGATACATACGAGACCATCTACACACCTGGATCTATTCATCAGGGCAAAGTTACGGAGTTGATGGACAAGGGTGCTGTCATTACCCTCAATGAAGGCGGCGAGGGATTTGCTACGCCTAAGCATCTCACAAAGGAAGATGGCACTCAGGTTCAGCTTGGCGACGAGCTCCCATTCAAGGTCATTGAGTTTGTGAAAGATACCAAGCGTATTATTCTGTCGCACTCCCGCACATTCGAAGAGAGCAAGGAAGACAAGACTACGCGTAAGCATTCTAATAACAAGAAACAGAATGACATCCCGACAATCAACAATGTAGCTGCAAGGACTTCTCTCGGAGACTTGGATGTGTTGGCCCAGCTGAAAGCTGATTTGGAAAAGGGAGAATAATCCATTATTCATCTTCATACAGGAAGCGAGACCACTGAACTGGTCTCGCTTTTTTCATTTTCGATTTCTGGAATAGCCAGCCAAACAGAATGGGAAACCGCATTTTTAAGGCAAACTTAGCATGTGATGACCTTTCGTGTGAGAGATCAATGTCCCTATAGCAGATTCAGCTAAACGTCATCTGTAAGTTTATTTGAATATATTACTGTCCGCTAAATTTATATCTTTCCAGAAGTTTAGCGGACAATAATAATAAGCACCAATCTCATAATGTCATGACTGATCAATGAACCCGCATCAGTCATTAGACCGCAGCGTCACATTAATGCTTGTCGTTTCGTGCTTCCCTACTGCTTTCGTCCACTTGCAGGACGTCTTGCCAGTCGAGCTTCCTTGACGTAGCCCGCAACGCTTTCGGATTCCCGACAGGCGATCTGCCCCGTCATCGGACAATAATCAGTCCGAACTCCAACGACATGCGCAAAGAGCTATGTATCAATGGTCTGCACACATCATAGCTTCAGTCCGTCCAGATGATAGCTTTTGACGCCCGAAAGCATAGCTTTTGACTGCCCGGAGCATAGCTTTTGACCGCCCGGAGCATAGCTCTGTGCAGAGCGATGGATAGTTCAGGCGAAACATTATCTCTGAAATTCATTATTGACCGGATTGCACTGATGGCATGTGGCCTGCGATTGGCTAATTGTTCCGAATGAGATTTAATTCCAGAAAGCACGTCCGCCGGTTTCGACCATCTCTCCCCCACAGCATGGACAGGTGTGCATGTCCCATCTCACAATCCGATTGCTTCCGCACCGCAGGCACAGTCTGCCGGTCTCTGTGCTGAAGGATGGTGCGACGTCACCAATCACCCCACCGACTACAAGATTCTGGATCGTCTTACAGTCCGGACAACTCACGGGAGTGATATGCTGCCCGAAGAGTCCTTTCCCATTGAAAACTTCGGCTTCATAGCCGCAGGATTTGCATTTGTATTTTATTCTCCAAGCCATACTTTCACATATTCTTGCGCCACTTTCACATAGTGATGGTGTTTCCGGACGTACGCCACGCTTTGTGCTTTCAGTACAGGGAGTTTTTCCGGATGGGTGACAATCGCTTTCAAAGCTTGATAGACGCTGTCATAGTCAGGGAGCACATTGATGATCGGCCGTAATGATTTTTCATGAATGATTTCATAACTCTCCGGTTCGCCTCCACCCACGCAGACAATTCCTTTATTCATGGCGGCCAGAGCGTTCATGGCGGGTGTGTAGCTGTAAAGCTGGTCCAAGATCAGGTCGCAGTCTTCCATTTTTCTGAGATATTCGGCAAAGGGCAATCCTTCAGCGATTCTCAATTCAATCCGATCCGGATATTCTGCTGCAAGATCCTTAGCTGCTGCCAGCATGATATCCGTTCCCTTGTAGACCGACCGTCCCCTACTCAGACCGATGAATATTCTGATTCTGTCCTGCTGCGGAAAGCTTTTAGGCGTGTTTTCATCAGGTTTAATGGGGAATGGAATAAACTTAGTCTTTTCCGGAAAAATGGGCTGATAGCAGGACCAGTATTCATATAGTCCGGCAACAATACCGTCACAATCCTTGGCAATGAATCGGTTGAGACATTCCTTTTCCGTCCCGAGCCAGTCATTGTATTCCTTCTGGGCGTCAGGACCGGTCCTGATCCGATGTCCAATGTTGAAGTCGCTGTAACGGAGCGGCATTCGCGTGATGCACTCATGCACCCAATAAAAGTCCATACCGTAAGCTGCTAAAAACACCTTACGATTGCAGAGGCGGATATATCGGTAGACCGGGAATATGCGATTGGCCTTGAGTTCAAGAAACATAGGATTGATGAGCTGGACAACATCATAGCCTCTCAGCCGGGGAATCAGTTTGATCAAGTGTGCTACATATTTTATGCCGCCCCATTTCGTAGGCCTGCGCACGAGGTCAATATCTCGTGGGTAGTCTTTCCAGAAGTCTCCGTTTGAGAGGACGGTCACCTCGTGTCCAAGAGTCCGAAGCCCTTCGGCCAAGGTCCAGTGCACATTGCTGTATTCGCCTAAAAGCAGTATTTTCATGTGTGAGGTAGTAATAATAACATCAGTCTGCGTCCTGCAGAATTTTCGAGAAGGGCCCTGAACATCTGGTACTTACGCGTATATGCTTTCCGGGGCAGTGGATACAGACCTCGAGCCGAAAGTTGAATGATGGCCTCTTCCAATTGCTTGCGGCTTCTCGTCAAACGCATGATATTGTAGAGATAATCCATTGACAGTTGGGCTATCCTCCGCTCCAATGCCACTTTGTCGGTCATCGGCAAAGTCCCTGCAATGTCATGCAATCGGAAAATGATTTTTCTGCTGTCTGTCAGACGGCGCTCCACCTGCGCCGGATTGCTATCCTGCATGATCGAACCTTCCCTTCTCCGATAGAAATAGGCGGTTGCGTCTGTCAGACAGACATGCTCTGCACGCAGCAGAAGCAACGGCGTGAACTCCTCATCTTCATGCAACATCCCTTTCGGGAAACGGAGATCCCCGAGGATCTGCCGTCTGAAGACGTAGCTCCAGGCAGCCGCTTTCAGATTGTGATGCATCATGAAACTGCTGCCCGTCTGTGGAGCGGTGACGTTGAACGCATGTTTCGCATCTGTTGAATTGCGGGATGTGAAACAGAACATTAGCACGTCTGGATGTTCGTTCCGGAGCAGATCCACGCAGTGCGTATAGGGAGCCGGAAGCAGGTAGTCGTCTCCGTCGACAAACTGGATATAGGTTCCTGTTGCAACGGAGAGTCCGGCATTGCGGGCTGCGGACAGTCCCTGATTAGGCTGGCGCAAACAGATGATTTTGTCTTTCAGATCCTCGATGCCATTGATTGCTGGCTCATCCGACCCGTCATCAATGAGAATCACCTCATGCTCTTCAGAAGTCAACCCTACAGAGCGTACACTTCCGATACATTGCCGCAGCATTTCTGTCGGAAGATTGTAGGCTGTGATAATAAAGCTTATCAGTGGCGTCTGCATAGTTTGCGTGCAAATTTGTTCATTTTGCATAAATTCTTCATGCCAAAGATGTGGAGCAGTTTCTGCTTGTACGTTTTCCGATAGGGCAATAGTGGAAGAACGGGGTCACGTCCGGTCAACGCGAAGACATCCAGCTGTATGTTTAGTACATGTGCGTAATAGTCTGCGTCATGCACATGTGCCAATACCAGCATATTCGCTTCGAGCAGGTCGTTCAAAGTGTTACCGTCCGCAGTGGCTGTTGTTCCATTTGCATTCCAGTGGTAGTAGTACAGCCCGATATCCGTTGTCACGACAATCCTGCATTGCCTCAGCAGGCGGGGAAGCGTGAATACTTCCTCAAACAGTCGGTTTGGGGGGAAGGTGACGTGGTCAAAAAGACTCTTCCGGTAAACCTTGTTACATGCGTATGCATGGCTGTAAGCCTTCGTTTCCAACCAGTACTGCCACACGTCTTCATAGACCTTAGGGGCAAACTTCACCAAGTGGCGTTTGACAGGATGATCGAAATAGACGAATATGGGGTATTCGAGGATATCGTAGTCAGGATGGACCTTGAGCACTGTCATCAGTTGATGTAGCGTGTCCGGAGCGATGTAGTCATCGCTGTCGATGAACGTGACATACTCTCCATGAGCTTTCTGAAGTCCTGCGTTGCGGGCAGTGCTTTGCCCTTTGTTCGATTGATGGACAACCCTGACCCTGCGGTCTTCTTTTGCAAAATGGTCACAGATAGCTGGACTGTTGTCGGTGGAGCCGTCATCGACTAAGATTATTTCATAGTCTCGAAACGTCTGGTCCAGCACACTTTGCACGCAGGAGGCCAGTGTATTTTCGACTTGAAAGACCGGTATGATGATCGATAGTCTCATATTCTCAAAGTTGGTATTTATATATGAAACGCTGAAAATGGAGTTCATATTTTATAATATTCTACCTTTTTTTTCGTTTAGTCACCGTGGAAAAAGCAGAACCAAGTAACAGCTATTCTCATATTCTCAAGTACACGGGTTTGTACGGAGGAGTTCAGGGGCTGAATATCCTGATCGGTTTGATTCGCAACAAATTGGTTGCCATGCTGCTGGGGCCCGAAGGAATGGGGTTGATTTCTTTGTTCAACTCCACAATCAAGTTAGTGTCCGATTCCACGAACCTCGGCATTCCAATGAGTGGCGTGAAGGATATCTCCGAAGCATATGGTCGGGGTGATGCCGATCGTGTCAGCCAATCGATCAATGTGGTCCGTTACTGGTGCCTGCTGACAGCCTTGCTGGGAATGGTCGTGTGCGTGGTGATGAGTCCTTTGCTCAACCGATGGACTTTTGGCTGGGGCGACCATACGCTTCACTTTCTGTTTCTATCGCCCATCGTTGCACTTGTTGCTGTGAGTGGTGGAGAATTAGCCATTCTGAAGGGAACACGCCAGTTGCGCTCTCTGGCGGTTATCTCGGTTTACAACATGCTGGCAAACCTGATTATCTCCGTGCCGTTGTTCTATTTTTGGAAAGAGGCGGCCATTGTTCCCTCGATGATACTCTTGGCCCTGACCCAGCTCGTGACCGTGCTCATCTATTCCTACAGGCGTTACCCGCTCCGTCTTTCCAGAAGCCGGACATTGTTCGGCGAGGGATTGGGCATGGTAAAGTTGGGTATGGCTTTCGTGCTTGCTGGCATTATGTCGAGCAGTGCCGAATTTATCATCCGATCTTACCTGAGCAAGGTCGGCGGGCTTGACGTTGTGGGATTTTATAATGTAGGCTATCTGATGACACTTGCTTATGCAGGCATGGTTTTGTCTTCGCTCGATAGTGATTATTTCCCTCGGCTGTCTGCAGTCACGGAGACGGGGGCCCTACTCAATGATACGGTCAACAGACAAGTCGAAGTCACCTTGCTTTCCATGGCGGTTCTCTTACCGGTTTTCATGGTTTCTCTGCCTGTCCTGCTTCCTTTATTATATAGCAGCGCATTCCTACCCGCTATGGGAATGATGAAACTGACGTTGATAGCCATGTATATTCGCGCTGTGATGGTACCCATAGAGTATCTCTCACTCTCACGCGGCGACTCACTCTCTTATCTGTTCTTAGAGACAGTCTATGCTGTCATGCTGGTCGTGAGTGTCCTGCTCGGTTATCGGTTTTGGGGCTTGTTGGGGACGGGGGCAGCAATCATTGTCACTGGGGGCGTGGGATTGGCTGTTGACCTGGTCTACATGCATCATCGTTACGGATATGTGCTGTCAGCTCAAGCCAGGCGTTATGCGATCGTCCAAATATTCTTTGGCATCGCCATCTATGCTGTATCCGTTGTCACGGAAGGCTGGATCTATTGGACCACAGGACTTCTTCTTTCAGTACTCAGTGCCTTGTTTAGCCTCCGCATCCTGCGAAGCAAAACCCATCTGTGGCATTCGCTGACGCAAAAGATCAATAGTAAGTTACGCCATAAGTAGCGCCCTTCTGCATAACCAATCTACGTTCTTGCCCATTATACAAAAGTCGATAATATAGGTGCAACCGTGGCGTACACTATATTATCGGCCATTTTCTTAAAACATTCTAATAGTTCTGTGTAAGTGAAGGATTCTTCCGGGTTGCATTGAGTGGGAACGGTAATACCCAGAGCTTGCTGTCAGGCTTGATGCTGAAAGTGCCGTAGGAGCCGAGAGCGCGTGTGATGGTCTTTGCATAAGCAGGCTCAGAGTTCCACCGCTTTGAGTCGAAGAAGTTTTCGAAGCTGCAGATACATTCCACCCACTTGGCCTTCTGGAGCAACGCCATAGCCTGCATCTCGTTGAGGTTGTCTTGAGCGAAAGGCTTATAATTCTCAACACGGTGGCGGCGCACACGGTCGACGTACTGCAATCCCTCCTTAATCTTTCCCGTTCGGATGAGGCATTCGGCGAGAACATAGTAGACGTGGTCGCTGGTAATGCCATAGACATTGCCCTTGAGCGTCCATCCCTGATAGAGAGCGGTACCCTCAATGCCTGACATCATCGGCCCCATGAATGTACTCCATCCGCCGGCTGCGTCATAGTTGACCACATAGTCACCGTCTTCAAACTTCTCCCATGTTTCCTTGGAAATGACATCGAAAGTAAGACTTACGCGCCCGCTTCCTCCGATATAAAGCAGATTATTGGCTACATTCTGCGTGATAATCCACGCTCCACTCTGTACGAGCGTCTCTCTTGCATCGATGGTGTTGTTGATCTTCAGCGATGCCTGGGCGTAGGGTATGGCGTCCGCATAGCGTTTCATCTGCATCAGGACGTAGGCTTTGGCAGCATAGGCGAAAGCTTTGTCTGCCCGCTCCACGTTGTTGCTTTCATCCGGGAGTTCTGCAATAAAGTCATCGGCCAAGTCGGCAAGGATATGTCGATAGATTTCTTCAAGGGTGAGTTTAGTCTTCTCTTGAGACACATCTACGTCTTCCACATAGGGTATGCCACCTTCCTTGTCGGCCGTGCCGGCATCATACTGTTTGGCGTAGATGTTGACCAAAAGGAAGTGTAGCCAAACCCTGATGACGTGTGCCTCTGCCACCAACTGCTTTTTCTTCACCTCGTCGCCTTGTGCGTCAAGAAGTTTGTTGAGCAGTACGTTCATATAGTTGATGTATTTGTAAGCCGACTCATAACGTACGTCTGAGATAGCAAGCACGCCTCTGTCAATGATCTCGTTGTAGGTATAGTTGGCATAATCGACCGTGTTGGGCTGCGAGAGCACTTCCGGTACGGTGACGAAAGCACCGAGGCCTTCGTTGCAGTCACCACGATGACACCATTAGAGGCGCGTGCACCGTAAATTGACACGGCTGCGGCATCTTTCAGTACGGTGATGTTCTCAATGTTATAGGGGTTGATCGTTTCGATGGAGCCTTCGATTGGCAGTCCGTCAACAACGACGAGCGGGTTGGTGTTTGCCTCGAAAGAGCTCACACCACGGATGGTGAGGGCTTTCTCGTCACCGTCATTGATGCCGTTCTTGTAGCTGACGAGCCCGGGGATCTGTCCTTCCAGGTTTTGTACGATGCTACTTGTTTAGCGGCGATTGAGATCCTTGGAAGAGATAATCTGATAAGAACCGGTAGCATTTTCGCGCTTGATGTTCTGGTAACCTGTGACGAGGACTTCATCAAGGAGCGTCTCATCCGGAGATAGCTTGAGCATGATAAACGAGGTTTTGCTGGTGACCTTCACATTCTGCGGGTGGAAGCCGATGTAGCTGAACTCCAACTCGGGATTTGTACCTTCTACAAGGAGTACGAATGCTCCATCAGCATCCGTGGTAGCCCCGTTTCCCGTTCCTTTCTGCATGACGGTAACACCAACAAGCGCCTCTCCGTTCTGGTCGGAAACGATGCCGCCTACCTTCTTCTTAAAATATACACCTTGCTGGTTTTTCCTCGCTTTGTGCAGCACGATGGTATGCTTTACAATCTCATAGTCGATGCCGGCTTCAGCAAGAAGAACGCGGTTGAGGAGTTGTTGCAGATTGAGATTCTTGTAGGTGCAGGTGACAGGCGGAACACCTTGCAGCACTTGTTTCTGATAGACAAACTCGTAACCCGTCTGTTTACGAAGGTCACGGATTACCATTTCGATAGGTTCTTTGTTGTAACTGACGCTGTAGGTCTGTGCTCTCGCCACAAGCGTGAAGGAAGAGAGGACCAGCGTGAATGCGAGAATCAGCAAGGTTTGTTCGATGTGTTTCATATATCTCTCTGTTTAATATTTTGTATCTTTTTCCCGATATGTGTATTCAAGAAGCTTCAAGCAGACAGGTCTCATGGATGTCGTATGGGTGCAGAAGCATACGATGGGTACATTACTGTCCTTTACTGTTTTGTCTGCTCAATGATGATTTGTTCCATCTGCGGGTCACTCGGCTGTGGAGCGTCGGCTTTGAAAAGGTTGCCATTCGGGTCAATCATGATGAAGCGCGGGATAGTGGTGATGGCATATTCCTTAAACAGCTGATCCACGGCGGCACCATTTATGTTGTATTGTGCCCATGGCCATTTCTTTTCATCGAGCATCTTTTTCCAAGCATCGACATTTTCATCGATGGACAGGCCGATGACCTGTAACCGACCGTTGTTCTTTTGCCGTTCGACCACTTTCTCCAAATAGGGGATCTGTTTCTTGCACAGGCCACACCAGGTTGCCCAGATGTCAATATAGGTGAACTTGCCTTTAGTAATGTCACTGAGATGAACCGTATGGCCGTCGGGGGCATGAAGGATTATGTCATAAGCCTTGACGCCGGCTTTCGTCTGGTCACATGAAGCCTTGATATTCTTGTAGGGCGCATAGAGTACGGAATCAGCTCCTGCCCACTGGCACAGTTCTCGGTAGAAAGCGTGATAGTGCCGTCAGAATTTCCTATCTCGAAATACTCATACCCCACCTCTTTGACTATGGCTGTCCGGAGTTTCGGTTTCGTAACCAGCTTGTCGCACTGTTTCATCATCTCTCGGCAGAAAGGCAGCATGTCACCTTTTAGGACCGGTCGGGGTGCAACGTGTGCATCCACATAGGCGAAGGAGAGCCCCGTCCGGATGGTCTTGTCACTGTTGATGTCGTTGCCGACGAGGAGCGCCTGAAAGTCCGGTGATTCGAGCAGCGGAGTGCCACTCTTGCGGCAGCTGTCTTTGATCAGACTAAGCTTTAACTCTTCATATTCGTCTGCGCCCCGCAACATGTATTTCCTGCGCAGTTCCTTATCCTTGACAGCCTTGATGAGCCGGATTGCCTCTGCGTGGTTATCCTCGAGCATAGTCCTGCAACGAGCATATGATTTCTGTCGGGCTGGGTCAATGGAATAGTAGTTCAGTCCGTAGTAGGCGGTGGCGAGTGCATTGAGGGCGCGCGAAATCCCTTTTGCGGCTCCGCCCGGGGTAAGGTGCGTCTTGCCTTCTGCATCTCGGGTGAAGATGGCTGTGGCGGTCTTGCCGGCTGTGAGGTGGATGCCAAATCGCTCGCGGCCAATATACAGGTTGACATCGGGCTGACGTCCGTTCATGTCGCCGTTCCATGCGAAAGTGTGGTCGGCAGCAACAGGGATGCGCTGCACGTCCTGTCCTTTTCCGTCGACATTCGACAAGAGAAGCACGGTGCTGTCTTCGGGCATAGAGCCCTCACAACGTCCTTTGATCAGCTGAGCGCTGATCATCGCAGTATTCATGAGCAGCATTGCTGCCATCAAAATTCCGGTCTTGTGCATCTTAAATATGAGTTTTGTCTTAAAAAAAATGTAATGGTTTAGAAAAGATTAAAGATCTACTTTTGTCTGCTCGTTTATAATCTTCGCTGTCTTTTCCTCACTTGGCCGAGGAGCGTCGGCGTTGAAGATGAGGCCTGCAGGATCGATCATGATGAATCGGGGAATGCCCTGGATTCCCCACTGTGCGCAGAAGGTTTTGGCCACCTCGCCTGAGACGTTATATTGCGTCCATGCCGTTTTGTCGGTATCGATCATCTTTTTCCATGCTGCTACGTTCTGGTCGATGGAGATGCTTATCACCTGCAGTTTGTTGTTATTTTTTTCTTTTTCAACAAGCTTAGCCAAATAAGGAATCTCGTTTTTACATGGGCCGCACCAGGTTGCCCACACATCAATGTAGGTAAACTTGCCTTTCACGATATCACGCAATCGGCACGTCTTGCCGCCACGGTCGGTGAGTGTGATGTCAAAACATTCAGTCCCTTTTCTCGTCTTGTCCCAAGAAGCAACAACCTCTTTATATTCCGCATATGCCACCGAGTCCTTTCTCGCCCATCGGCAGACATCGCTAAAGAATTGATGATAGTCTCCGCTGTTGTCGCCATAACGAAAATAGAACTGACCGACGCTCTTGACAAGATCTTGCCGGAGCAGAGGATTGGTGACATATTTGTCAGTGAGAGCCATTAAATTGCGGCAGTAAGGCCCCATGTCGGTCCTGAAGCCCAGCTTGATATTATTTTTGCCAGAGACATAAGCATATCCCAAATTGGTGCGATAGGCTATATCAGTGTTAGGATCAATCTTGCTCATGAGCGTCTTATATTCCGGGATGTCTTCGAGGGACAAAATCTTTTCCGCAGCTTCATTCGTGATCAGGCGCAATTTGACCCAAGTGTACTTACCATCATTCAGATCTCTATAGAACTGGCATTGTTTTTCGCTCTTGATGCCTTTGATAAGAGAAACGACTTTCTTATAGTTTTCATCAAGCATGATCCGATACTCCTTGTCGGTCTTCTTCGAAGTTGGATCGTCTGATAAATATTTCATGATGTCATAAGTGCTCTCCATCTCGTTGACAACTATCGAGACTTCTTTCTCCGGTCCGTCAAAGATGACATTAATCATCCTTTCATTCTTGTCGAGTGTCATACGGACTGTCTTGCCGGCGAAGAGGTGAGCGCCGAAAGTCATGTCATTGACCGTGACGGCAATATCCTGATTACGCTCCGTAATTGGTCCGTCCCATGAGAAAGACCCATCCTTGCTGACTTTCATGTTGATAAAAGCCTGATCAAAAACGCCTCCAGTGGGAGAATAGCTGATGGTCAGGATGCTGTCCTTAGGCATGAATCCCTTGCAAATGCCCTTCAGCAACTGGGCGTGAGCCAGTGAGCCGCATAGGAACAATAGTGCTGTAAAGATCATTTTAGTATTGTTCATCTCTTATCATTTTAGTTATGGTTTGTGGCAGATCCACAAAATGATTCATCTATAACCTCAATACGCAACAAGTCTCAAAATGGACAAACAAATCGGAATGTTTTTTCTGAAATGATATACCCTCTTTTCTCTTCCTATTCTTTTGCAGAGAAGCGTTATGTGGCCATTTCCTCGTAACTTTTTTTTGCCGTTCTTATACTTCGGCGATTACCGTTCCTTAATAAGTCCGATTGCCGTTCCTTAATAAGTCCGATGGTCGTTCCTAAGGAACGATATTGAGGTCGCTATCGGTCGAATATTTTACCGAACATGTGTTTTTTTTATGTTCAACTTTAAAATTTCTCCCATAAAATAGCTAAATTTGCATCATATGCGAGAAAAATGGGCCGCCACTCTCTGCCTGATCGTTCTGTTTCTCACACAGTGCGACAGGCTTCATGCAAAGATCCGTCCGGACTCGGCGCTGCTAAACCGGATTTTCAATTACGCTTCCGGCATTGACACGGCTGGTCTGACGGGAACGCGGACATATACTTACAGGCGTTTTAACTTAAATGTAAAGAGGCGCAATTTCACGCTTCTTCCCGTACCGACGATGTACCGAATCGCTCATGGCTGTTGCAGAGAGTATGTCGGAGAAGACTATAATCAGGTTACGTTCAAGTCGTTTAACGACTTGGAAACACAGAGCAAGATCTGCCTTTCTACCATTCCGCGACGTCGCCAGGTCATGACTCCGGCCCTGAAGTATCTGATGCCTCGGATTTATAATATTTCTGTGTTTGATGGATACATCCTCTCGCCATTCCATATTAAGAACCGAAGATTTTACCGATATTCAACCATACTCCTGTTTGACGGGACCGCGATGGTGATATTCAAGGCAAAAGTGGACAACACACAGCTTGTCAACGGATCCGTAACGGTTGACTACGCTACAGGAAGGATCATCGGCGGAGAGATTGAAGGCGAATATGACATGAGCCGATTCCATCTCACACTGACAATGGGAGACGAAGGGACAAAGTCACTGCTTCCGCAGAAAAGCAGTCTGAATATGCAATTCAAGTTTATCGGGAACAACATCGCTGCTCACTATAAGGAGTACTATGATCAGCCCCAGCAGCTGCCGGACTCGGTGGTGGGGTGCAACGACCGCAGGTTGATGGAAGCGGTAAGGCCTGACACACTGTCCTTACTCGAGCAGGGCATGTATGAGAAGTATGATGCAGAGATTGCGGATAGCGATTCCGCCGCCGCCACTCGCAAAAAGCCGTCCAAGTTCAAGCAAATCATGTGGGACGTCATAGGCTATCATGTCATCAACCGAATCCGCTATACGATCGGCCCTAAAGATCAGGGATATTTCCGCCTTAACCCTATTCTGAATCCGCTCTATATGGGGTATAGCAACCGTCGCGGATTCTATTATAAGTTCGACCTGCGAGGGGCATACAGCTTTTCGCCGCTCACCGAAATCAACATACGATTCAAGGGGGGATATTCGTTCAAGCAAAAACAATTCTACATCTGGATCCCCTTCATGCTCTACTGGAACAAGAAGAGAAACGGATACTTGCAAATCGAAGCTCGCAGTGGAGACCGGATCTTCAGCACCTCCGTCCGGCAAGACGTGCTGGAGACTCCGGCAAGGGACGACACGATCGAATGGAGCAGATATAACTTAGATGAATTTACGGCAAACTCATTGGTCATAACAAACAATTATGACATCTCCGACCATTTCGGTGTCAAGGTCGGTCTTGCACTCCGCGACCACCATGGTTTTGACCGCAACTCGTTTATACTTGCCAGACGTCCCACGAAATATAAATCGGTCGCCCCGTCGGCCGAATTGGAGTATCGTCCACTTGGATGGAAAGGTCCCATCTTTACGCTTGACTATGAACGCAGTTTCAAGCGCTTGATGGGTTCGAACATCGCTTATGAAAAGTGGGAAATGGACGGGCAGTATATCCACCGGTTGGCAAGTCTCCAGTCTCTGTCGTTCAGAGTCGGGGCTGGTCTCTATACCCGCAAGGAGAAGAATTACTTTCTTGACTATACGAATTTTCGAGAAAACAACATTCCTGGAGGCTGGAATGATGAATATAGCGGCGAGTTTGAGACTTTGAACAGCGACTGGTATAACACCTCCAACTATTACGCGCGAATGAATATGACTTACGAGTCGCCATTACTGATCACAAGTCGGATTCCCTTGGTCGGCCATTTCATCGAGATGGAGCGATTATATTTCAGTGCGCTTTCCGTGAAAAAATTAGGACCGTATTTTGAAATCGGCTACGGATTCACGACTCGCCTCTTTTCCATGCACATTTTTACATCGAACAATAGAGGCCGATTCAGAGACATAGAATTCAAATTTGGTCTCGAACTATTTCGCGATTGGTAAACAGAGGGGACATGAACAAGACACTATCCATCTACAAAGCCAGCGCCGGAAGTGGCAAAACTTTCCGGTTGGCAGTCGAATATATCAAACTCGTCATCAGCGATCCGTCATCCTATCGCCATATCTTGGCCGTCACATTCACAAACAAGGCTACCGAAGAGATGAAAATGCGGATCCTCAGTCATCTGTATGGCATAGCACATCATTTGGACGA
This sequence comes from uncultured Prevotella sp., assembly GCA_900317545.1. Classification (GTDB taxonomy): domain Bacteria; phylum Bacteroidota; class Bacteroidia; order Bacteroidales; family Bacteroidaceae; genus Prevotella. Next base: position 15,386 of record ONHE01000062.1, read on the forward strand.
GTCAAAGGATTATCTCAATCGGATCGTGGAAGAACTCGGCGTGTCCGAGCGTTTCGCCGTCGAAAGAGCACAACAGGCACTCACCAATCTCATTCACAATTATCACTACTTCCGCGTCGAAACCATTGACACTTTCTTTCAGAGCGTACTGCGCAACTTGGCGCGCGAATTGGAGTTACCGGCAAACTTGCGCATTGAATTGAACGACGGGCAGATTGAGGAGCAGGCGGTAGACCAATTGATCGAAGGCCTCAGCCGGACAGACAGGGTTCTCTCGTGGATATTGGACTATATCGGGGAAAACATGTCTGACGACAAGACTTGGAACATATTCCGGCAAATGAAGAATTTCGGTCTGAACATATTCAAGGATGTCTATAAAACAAGCAGGTCGGAATTGCAACGGACATTAGGCAAAGCTGACTTTTTCGGACAATATACCAAGACGTTGAGAAAGATCAAAAACGATGCCCAGTCAAAGCTTGAAGCCAGCGCCGATGCTTTCTTCGATTTGCTGTCATCGGAAGGCTTTACGGTGAATGATTTGGCAAGTGGCACTTCGGGAGCAGCCGGCTATTTTGTAAAATTGCAGAAAGGAGAATATTCAGAGAAAGAACTTCTGAAGGCAAAAGTGCTCAACGCGATGAGCGATCCGATGACTTGGCTGCGGAAAGACGACCAGAAAAGCGGAAATCCACTGGCAGACCTGGCCCCCAGGCTGACACAGCTGCTAATAGAAACAGAGAAGTCGCGTGTGGCGCAGAGCAAGCTCTACAAGTCAGCCGATCTCACGCTCCGGCATCTCAATCAATTAAGATTACTCGGCAGCATCGAACGCAAGGTTAACGAACTCAACAACGAGGCTAACCGCTTCTTGCTGAGTGACACCCAGATCCTGCTCAACACGCTCATCAGTGACAGTGATTCGCCCTTTATTTTTGAGAAAATCGGATCTCAATTGAAGCATATCATGATCGACGAGTTCCAGGATACAAGCCTGACACAATGGCATAATTTCAAGGTACTTTTGAAAGAATGTATGAGCCATGCGGACAGTTCGAGTCTGATCGTAGGTGATGTCAAACAAAGCATCTACCGATGGAGGTCTGGTGACTGGCGGCTACTGAACAATATAGAGCAGGAATTCGCTTGGTCCGAACAGCAACTCGAGACGAAAACGCTGAAAGAGAACTATCGCTCAGAACGACATGTCATTGATTTTAACAATGCGTTCTTCCAGACCGCAGCCCAAATTGATTACGAGGAGCAGAACAAACTGTTTCCTGAAGGCGCGCGCCAGTTGCAAAAGGCCTATCAGCCCGAAGAGGTTGTTCAAAAAATCCCCTCGGAGAGAGGTAGCCACGGCTTTGTTAGCATAGATCTGATACCAAAAGAAGATTATCAGGCCACAATGATCGGCAAAGTCTGCGATGCCGTGCTCAGTCTGTTGGCCAGCGGCATCAGCGGAAGCAAGATTGCCATTCTCGTCAGATCCAACCAGACGATCCGCGAGATAGCCGATTTCTTCATGCAAAACTACCCGGACATCCGACTTGTATCCGATGAAGCATTCTGCCTTGATTCCTCCTTGGCTGTCAACATGATCATCAACGCCATGCGCGTGCTGACGCATCCGGAAGATCAGTTGGCTCTGGCGAACATTGTAAAAGCCTATCAGAAACAAGTCAAACGGCAAAACTATATAGAGGGAGAGCAGGTCTTTCAGGGTGCAGAAATCAGCAAATTACTGCCGCCTGCATTCATGAACCATCTTGATCAATTGGCCATGCTCCCTGTATCGGAATTAGTTGAGAAGCTCTGCACGATCTTTGAACTGACAAAACTATCAGAACAAAGTGCGTATATCTATAAGCTCTTCGATGTGATCAGCGATTACCTGCAGGATCATTCGCCGGATCTCGATTCCTTTCTCGCCGACTGGGACGAAAACCTGCACTTGAAAGCCATCCAAAGCGACGAGATCGAAGGAATCAGGTTGATCACGATCCATAAAAGTAAGGGATTGGAATTCGATCATGTCATCATCCCTTATTGCGACTGGAAGTTGGAAAAAGCCGTCACGCTGTGGTGCCGACCTTCAGAGAAACCTTTCAGCGAACTGCCGCTGGTACCGATTTCGTTTAATGAGAAACAGATGATGGGGAGCATCTACGAACATGATTATCTCGAGGAACATCTCCAAAACATGGTCGACAATCTCAATCTGCTCTACGTAGCTTTCACCCGTGCGAGCAAGACGCTGCTTGTCTTTGCCCGACGCGGTCAACGCGGCTCCCGGTCATACCTGATCGAACAAGCCCTCAGGGACGTTCACAAAGCTCTGCCGAGAAGCACGCTCGAAGGTGATTTGACCAATTCCAAAGAGACGGTCCGATTCACTTACGGCAGCATGGCCCCGAGTGCAGCCAAAGCTCAAGCCACGTCAAGGAACGTGATCAGCAGTCAGCCTTCTCCCGTGAGTGTCAACATGGAGAATTTCGAGAAAACGGTAGAATTCAGGCAGAGCAACAAGAGTCGGGAGTTTGTGGACAAAACAGACGATACAGAACAGCAGGACTATATTCAAACCGGCAATGTCCTACATCACATCCTGTCCACTATCCGTACGGAAAGCGACATTGAACCGGCCATCCGACAATTAGAATTTGACGGCATCCTCCATAATAAAAGGATGAGCCAGACCAAAATCCGAGAGATGCTCCAAAAAAGGTTGGCCGACCCGAGAGTCAAGGAATGGTTTGCGCCGAAATGGCGGCTGTTCAATGAATGCTCGATTCTGCATATTGATCCGAATACGCATCAGGTGGTGGGACATCGTCCTGATCGTGTCATGACTGACGGGCAGGAATGGATTGTCGTGGATTATAAATTCGGTCATCCGAGACCCGAATATCATGATCAGGTCGCCCAGTATATGCACCTGCTAAACCAGATGGGACACCAGCATGTACGCGGTTACTTATGGTTTGTCTATGCAAACCGCATAGAGGAAGTAAAATCGTAAACAACACAAAAAATGAATCTATCATTTTTAGAATATACAGCCCAGGACCTGATTGCCAAATACGGCAGTGATCTCTCCCGACTGACGATCGTGTTTCCCAACAAGCGCGCTTCGCTTTTTATGAATGAGCACTTGGCCCGAATGGTAGACAGACCGCTGTGGAGTCCAACCTACATCACGATCAGTGAGCTCTTCCGGCAGCAGACCGATCTGGTGGTGGGCGACGAGATCAAACTCATCTGCGATCTTCACAAGGTGACAGTCCAATGTACCGGCAATGATGAACCATTGGACCATTTCTACGGATGGGGCCAGCTGCTGCTCTCTGACTTTGATGATATCGACAAGAACATGGCCGATGCCGACAAGGTTTTCACCAATCTGAAAGACATCCATGAGTTAGATGATATCTCTTATCTGGCTGAAGAGCAGAAACAGGCCCTCCAGCACTTTTTTGCCAACTTCAAGGAAGATCATAATTCTGAACTGAAGAAGCGGTTCCTTGCCATTTGGAGTCATCTCGGCGATATCTATCATCAATACAATCATCGGCTCTCTCTGCAGGGGCTGGCCTACGAGGGGGCATTGTACAGACGCGTCATCGAAGAAGAGAAGGATTTCTTCAATGCCGAAATGTACATCTTCATTGGCTTCAACCTGTTGCAGAAAGTAGAACGCCGACTTTTCCAACGACTCATGCGCGAGGGCAAGGCTAAGTTCTACTGGGACTTCGATCATTATTACATGACCGACAATGAAGCTGGTCACTATATCAGCCAATATCTTGAGACATTCCCCAACGAACTCGACAATCGGGACAAGGCCGTCTACGATCACTTCAAGGAACCCAAGCAGATCACCTATCTGTCAGCACCCACGGAGAACATACAGGCTCGATACATATCCCGATGGCTTCGGGAAGAAGGACGCTACCGGGACGGACAGAAGACGGCTGTGGTGCTCTGCAATGAGTCTATATTACCTTTCGTAATCCACAGCATCCCGACAGAGGTGGACAAGGTGAACATCACGACCGGCTTTCCACTATCCCAAGCCCCCGTAGCCTCGCTTGTCAACAAATTGATTGCCCTCCAGATCAATGGCTATCAGAAACATACAGGCAAGTTCAGATTGCGTTATGTCAATGCTGTTCTGCGACATCCCTATGCCATGTATATATCTGACAAAAGTCAGGAGTTATACAAAGAACTCAACGAGCATAAGCGATACTATCCTGAGCGGGAGGATCTTTCACATGACGAAGGTCTGCGCCTGCTCTTCAGAGAGACGAGAACCGATCATCCCGATGAGGACATGAGCCTCAGGCCAGATAATATCTGCCGCTGGATTCTTGACATTCTACAGCGTATGGCAAAAAATGCCAAAAACGATGAAGATCCATTTTTCCAGGAATCCACGTTCCGCATGTACACGCTTGTCAACCGTCTTTCTGGGCTGATAGAGGCTGGTGACCTCAATATGATGATGCCGTCATTCACACTGCTACTCAATCAGCTGATTCAGTCTACCACCATTCCATTCCACGGAGAACCCGTGGAGGGCGTGCAGGTCATGGGGATCCTTGAAACGAGAAATATAGACTTCGATCATGTGATATTACTCTCATGCAACGAAGGACAGATGCCACGAGAGGTGAACGACGCCTCTTTTATCCCCTACTCCATCCGCAAGGCATACGGCCTGACTACCATTGACAACAAGGTTTCTGTGTATTCCTACTATTTTCACCGACTGCTACAGCGTGCCTCAGACATCACAATCGCCTATAATAGTGCGACGGAGGACGGGCATACGGGACAGATGAGTCGCTTTATGCTCCAACTTCTTGTCGAAAGCGGACAAGAAATCCGCAAACTGACCCTGCAAGGCCGCCAGCAACAGACCATCCTTCACCGCATCCCAATCGATAAGAGCGGGGCCGTCATGGAAGTTCTTGAATCCTTCAAATCCATCTCCCCTACTGCCATAAATCGCTATATCCGCTGTCAACTGCAGTTCTACTACAACATGATTGCCGGTATCAAGGAGCCTGACAAAGATGACGATCCGGATCAGATCGACAACCGCACATTCGGCAATATCTTCCATCACAGTGCCCAACTGCTCTATCAGCAATGGCTGAATCGCGGCCACGCCATCCATCGGGAAGACATAGAGGATATGCTCAAACGACCGGCTGATATCGAACGAATGGTTGATCAGGCTTTCAAGGACGAACTGTTCAAGGTTGATGCCGACGGATTTCATCCTGAATACAACGGACTGCAGATCATCAACCGTGAAGTGATCATCAATTACCTAAAACAATTGCTTAGGTTGGACGCCAATCTCACTCCCTTCTCGATTATAGGACTGGAAAAAGAAGTTTACGCAGACATTGATTTTAGGACTTCCAAGGGAACAAAGACGATCAAAATAGGAGGATACATTGACCGATTGGACAAGATCAGCCAGCAGCCGGAAGGACCGCGCATGAGAGTGATAGACTATAAGACTGGAAATATTCCGCAGACAAAGACCAATAATGTGGAAGAAATCTTTGCCGGCAACGACATCAGTAAAAAACATACAGATTATTACTTCCAGACAATGCTCTATGCAATGATCATCAGACATCAGCAGGAGATCAACCCTGATTCGCTACCGGTCAGTCCTGCCTTGATCTTCATTCAGCATGCCTCAGGCAAGGACTACGACCCGACACTGGTCTTCGGTAAGGATAAGATCATTGACATTGAAAGCTATCTTACTGATTTTAAAGAACAATTGCAGCATCTGCTTTCGGAAATCTTCGATCCTCACACCGCATTCTCACCTACCTCAGACCATGATCGGTGCATCGGATGTCCATATGCGCAATTGTGTGGGATATAAAGATCGATTTGCTCAAAAAAGTTGAAAAGCAATGGTCTATCTCAGTTTTTTTATTTAACTTTGTCTCCGTATCACTAATTTATGTGGCAATGAAGAAACTGCTCCTATTCCTCCTCCTCACGTTGTGTGCATCCATGCTTAAAGCCGAGGAGAAGCACTACACGGTTGTTGTCTCCGCAGACGGTTTTCGCTGGGACTATCCGCTATGGTATGACACGCCCTTTATAGACTACATGGGACGTGAAGGAGTTTCCTCCGGTCTGATACCCTCCTTCCCCTCCAAGACTTTCCCCAACCACTACACATTAGCCACCGGACTCTATCCGGACCATCACGGGATCGTGGCCAATGATTTCTATGATGCAGACAAAGACGAAGTCTTCTCTTTGAGCAATGCCAAACAGAAGATGAATCCACGTTTCTACGGCGGCGAGCCTATATGGGTCACAGCCCAGCGCCAAGGGCTTCACACGGCCATTTTCTATTGGCCAGGATCGGACATCAAGATCAAGGACTGCCGCCCCGATCTGTTCCACTACTATGATCAGAAGCCTCGCCTCACCTACGCACAGCGTATCGCCGGCATCGTGGAGCAGCTGAAGAAACCCGAAAACGAGCGTCCCGACCTGATCATGGCCTACTTGGAAGAGCCTGACGCAAGCGGTCATCACACTGGTCCTCAAAGCCGTCGCACACGCCAGGCCGTCATGCAGGTCGACTCGCTGATTCATCAACTCTATTCAGACATCCAGTCCTTGCCCGTTGCAGGCCGCGTCAATCTCATTCTCCTGTCCGATCACGGCATGACATGGGTCACCAAGGAACACGCCGTCAACCTCTACCAGTATCTCAATCCAAGATGGATCAAGCGGGCGGAAGGAACCGTGCCCACCAACATCTACGCTCACACAGGATGCACGGACTCCATCCTCACCGCCCTCAAGCGCGTGGACCACATCAAGGTCTGGAAAAAAGAGGATCTGCCGGTTTACCTTCATTACGGGAGGAGTTCACGTGTGGGAGACGTTGTTGCGATGCCCGATTTGGGATATGTCATCAACAGCGAACTCAACGGGGGCAACCATGGCTACGATCCTACGATGCAGGACATGCACGCTCTCTTCAGGGCCATCGGTCCCGATTTCAAGCAGCACTGCACCGTGCCGCATTTTGAAAATGTCAATGTCTACACCCTGCTCTGCCATCTGCTGCGTATCACGCCTGCAGAGAATGACGGCAACGAAGAATTGATCAAACAATTTACTAAATAAAAACTACATGGAAAGAACATGGAGATGGTTTGGCAAGAAAGACAAGATCACCCTTGCCATGCTCAAACAAATCGGTATCGAAGGCATCGTGACAGCCTTGCACGACGTGCCGCTCGGACAAGTATGGGCGCGGGAAGCCATACATGATCTAAAGGTTATGATCGAATCCTACGGCATGAGATGGTCGGTCGTGGAATCACTTCCCGTGACTGAGACCATCAAATACGGCGGTCCCGACCGCGACAGTCAGATTGAAATTTACAAGCAAAGCCTCCGCAACTTGGCCGCGGAAGGCATCCACACGGTGTGCTACAACTTCATGCCCGTGCTCGACTGGGCAAGAACCGATCTTCTGCATGCCAATCCCAACGGCTCCTCGAATCTTTACTTCAGCATCCCCGAGTTCGCTTACTTTGACATCTATCTGCTCAAGCGGGAAGGAGCTCGCGAAAGCTGGGAGTCGTTCGTCGTGCTCGGCCCGGATGGAAAGCCCAACGGCCGCGACATACTCAAAGAAGTGGAGGAACTGAAGGCAAAGATGACCCCGGAGAAAGACCATCAGCTCGTCGAGAACATCATTATCAAGACACAAGGATTCGTATCGGGCAATTTTAAGGAAGGTGACGAACATCCCATCGAACTCTTCCGGGAGCTCTTAGCCAAATATGCAGGCATAGACCGGAAACAGCTCCGGGCCAACATGCAATATTTCCTCGAAGCCATCATGCCCGTCTGCGAAGAATGTGACATGTATATGTGCGTCCATCCCGACGATCCTCCATTCCAAGTGTTGGGACTGCCCCGTATCGTCACCTGTGACGAGGATATCAACTGGCTGCTCAATGCAGTTCCCGACAAGCACAATGGCCTCACTTTCTGTGCAGGATCACTCTCGGCCGGTGCCCAGAACAATCTCGTCGACCTGGCTCGCCGCTATGCTGACCGCACATGGTTCGTCCACCTGCGTTCATGTCATATTTTCCCCAATGGCGACTTTACCGAAGCCAGCCACCTTGGCGGACGCGCGGATATCATCGAACTGGCACGCATCTTCGAGAAAGTTAATCCCTGTCTTCCCATGCGCGTCGATCACGGTATGACGATGCTCGGCGATGAGAACCGGGGCTACAACGCGGGCTATAGTTTTCTGGGCCGTATGTTTGCCATGGGCCAGGTTCAGGGCATTCTCGCCACTGTAGACCGCGAATTGGGGATCAAATACAAACAACCCGGATTTTATGACTGATAAACTATATGAAAAAACTATTTGACATTCAGGACTACGTTGTAGTCATCACCGGAGGTACCGGCGTACTGGGCCGGTGCATCGCCAAGTATCTCGCCGAACAGGGTGCCAAGGTCTGCATCCTCGGCCGCAAGGAGGACGTGGGGAGAGCCATCGTCGACGAAATCGTCAACGACGGACACATCGCCAAGTTCTATAAGACCGACGTGCTCGACCAGCAGGTCATCGAACAAAACTGCAAGGACATTCTCGCCGACTTTGGGCGCGTCGACACCTTGCTCAATGCGGCTGGCGGCAACATGCCCGGTGCGACAATCGGACCGAACCAAACCTTCTTTGACCTGGATCCCGAACAGTTCAAGACCGTATTGAACCTGAACCTCACGGGTACCGTGATCCCGACGCGCACATTCCTCCGACCGATGGTCGATCAGCGCAAAGGCTCGATCATCAACTTCTCGAGCATGGCCGCTTTCCGTCCCATGACCCGCGTATGTGGCTACGCCGCTGCCAAGGCAGGTATCAGCAACTTCACAGCTTACATGGCCCATGAGACGGCCAAGAAGTTCGGCGAGGGCATCCGCGTCAATGCGATCGCTCCAGGATTCTTCATCACCGAGCAGAACCGTGCACTCCTGACCAATCCCGACGGCACCTACACCGAGCGCGGACAGGACGTCATCCGCCAGACTCCATTTGGCCGCATGGGACAGCCTGAAGAACTCTGCGGCACCATCCACTATCTGATGAGCGATGCCTCCAAGTTCGTCACGGGCACCGTGGCAGTCGTCGATGGCGGATTCAACATCTTTGCCATGTAATCCTTCCTGTCACTGCCAGCCCACGTATGCGGGGCAAAATGATCATCCGCACGCCATGAGCCCCGAAAACAAAAACGGCGCTTTCGGGGCTCACATCCTGTCTAACTCGCAGACAAAGGACGAAGCCGCAGCCTTGAAAAGGTTTACGTAAATTAAAAGGTACATTTGAGAAAACCTATTGAATAAATGATTACCTTTGCATAGCAATTGAAAACGAATTATTTATTAAACAAATCATGAAACAACTAAAAGCATTAAACAAACGGACAGCGCCAAAGAGCGTCATGCCCGAAAGGATCATTCAGTTTGGTGAAGGAAACTTTCTCCGCGCCTTTGTCGATTGGATCATCTGGAACATGGATCAGAAGACTGACTTCAACGCATCCGTTGTTGTCGTTCAGCCGATCGAGAGAGGAATGGTCGATTGGCTCAACGGACAAGACTGCCTCTATCATGTCAACCTGCAGGGACGCGAAAACGGTCAACCCGTCAACACGCTATCCCGCATTGATGTGATCAGCCGTGCCTTAAATCCTTACACGCAAAATCAGGCATTCATGGCTTTGGCAGAGCAGCCGGAGATGCGGTTCATCATCTCAAACACGACAGAAGCCGGCATCGCTTTCGACCCGGCCTGCAAGTTCACGGATGCCCCTGCCGCCTCCTATCCCGGCAAGCTCGTTCAGCTGTTGTTCCATCGTTACCGCTTCTTCAACGGCGACCCGGAGAAGGGAATGATCCTGATGCCCTGCGAACTGATCTTCCTCAACGGTCACCATCTGAAGGAATGCATCTATCAGTATATTGAACTGTGGAAGGAAGACATGGGCGCCGACTACGAAGGATTCAAAGCCTGGTTCACCGACCACTGCTTCGTCTGTGCCACGCTCGTGGACCGCATCGTGCCCGGATTCCCGCGCAACACGATCAAGGAGATCCAGGAGACGATCTCCTACAAGGACAATCTCGTCGTCCAGGCAGAGAACTTCCACCTCTGGGTGATCGAGAAGGCTGAGAATATGACCGTAGATCAGATGAAGGAAGAGTTCCCGGCAGAGAAGGCCGGACTGCATGTCCTCATCACGGACAACGAGAAGCCCTACCATGCCCGCAAGGTCACGCTGCTCAACGGCCCCCACACCGTCCTTTCTCCTGTCACCTTCCTCAGCGGTGTCAACATCGTCAGGGACGCCTGCCAGCATCCGGTGCTGAGCAAGTATATCCACAAGGTGCAGTTTGATGAGCTCATGCAGACGCTCGACCTGCCGATGGAAGAACTTGAAAAGTTTGCCGCCGACGTGCTCGAGCGCTTCGACAATCCCTACGTAGACCATCAGGTGACCTCGATCATGCTCAACTCGTTCCCGAAATACGAGACGCGCGACCTCCCCGGCCTCAAGATCTACTTGGAGCGCAAGGGCGAACTGCCGCAGGGACTGGTATTCGGACTGGCCGCCATCATCACCTATTACAAGGGTGGCAAGCGCGAAGACGGCACCGAGATCGTACCCAACGACGACCCGAAGATTATGGACCATCTGAAGACACTCTGGGCGACCGGCGACACGCAGAAGGTAGCCGAGGGCGTGCTGGCCTATGACTACGTATGGCATGAGAATCTGAACCTGATCCCGGGACTGACCGACTTGGTCAAGAAGGATCTGGATCTGATCCAGAGCAAAGGCATGCTTGAGGCTGTCAAGACCATCCTCTAAGCCGCGTCTCACATGGAGAACGGTGGCCGGGATGCACTTCCGGCCAGACTGACTCCCTGCTGATCCGCCTCTTTCGAAAGTTGTGCATCGCGTCGACTTGGGCCACGGGACATCCACCGGGATGTCCTGCCGCACAGGAAGAGGATGCACAACTTTCCGTTGGAGGCCCTTCAGGGCCGAGGCCAGCCGACCACATGCCATCCGGACCGACCGACTTTTCCCACCCCGACGCCACCCTGTTCATCCATCAAACGAACATCATCGACAGCTTATGAAACTCCCCGAATTGGCCGACCGCTATGAGACCGCTGACTTCATGGACAACGATCCGTCCCAGTTCATGCATCTTTGCAGTGACCCGATCAACCAGGAATTGGCAGGTTTCGTCGCTTCCTGCCTGTCCATGGGACAGCGAAAGCAGCTCTGCGCGAAGATCACAGCGATCATGGACATGGCCGGTCAGGATCTCCGCACGTGGATCATGCGTTCAGAATATACTGAGATGTTCCCCGATACGGGCACTTCTTTCTATCGCACCTACTCTCACCGGATGATCCGCCATCTGATGGACGGACTGCGGGACATGCTCCTCCGATACGGCAGCATGGGACAATTCATTCTTGAGCAGGCACACGACGGCCCTTCGGCCATCGCCGCCATCACCTCCTACTTCCGCCCTTACGACGTCGGCGGATTGGTTCCGAAAGACACGTCATCCTCCTGCAAGCGTGTCTGCATGTTCCTCCGCTGGATGGTCAGGGATCATTCGCCGGTCGACTTAGGCCTTTGGGCCGACCGCATAGACAAGCGCACGCTCATCATGCCGCTCGACACGCACGTCATGAGACAGTCGATCCGACTTGGGTATCTGCAGCGCAGCACCCCGTCCATGCGCACGGCCGTCCTCCTGACGGAACAGATGCGGGCACTGTTTCCCGACGATCCGCTCAAGGCAGACTTCGCCCTCTTCGGCTTAGGCATCGACGAAGCCTACGGGAACAACAACGCCCGATGATCCTCTACATCTTTTCCGACCTTCCTGACCAGGCCCTTTCTTCGGCCGAGGAAGACAACTGCAGGGCACCGAAATGAAACCTCACCATTCGGAAACTACACCTCGCAAAATCATGGCACAACTACCGCCGGCGCAGAGCTATGCTCCGGGGCGTCGAAAGCATACATCCGGGGTGCCAAGAGCTATGCTCCGGGCGGCCCGGAGCATAGCTCTGCGGAAGCCACCCGAACCGTCCGTCGAACCAAAACAGACAATCTGCTTATTAACAATCTGTTAACTCAAAAACTCGAAAGTATCGAACACCCCTCTCACTGCACATGAATGATCCGGATCCCGACCTGCGAAGGGTGACGCTTCATATAAGTCTTGAGAAGCATCGGTTCCTCCACGATGCGCCCGTGGACCGTTGATGCGTTGAGCATGTGAAGGCCGTCTGCATGCCAGACGGCAATCCCGATATGCGAAGTGTCCAATCCGTCACGACTTGTTATGATGGCAATGATGTCCCCGTCGTGGATCGTGCTGCGGAACAACGTGTCATCCGCGATCTCCTGCTTGGGAATATAGGAATAGGTCAGTCCATTCAGTTCCTGCTCCATTTCCGCAATACCCTTGACCCAGCCGGGATGCTTGACCAGCATGGGATAGAGGTGCGGATGGTGGCTCATATAGTTGATCCGGAGCGTCTGGACAGCCGTAAAAGGCGGATTGGGTGCCTGCACCTCCCGCACAAAACCCAAGCGCGTGTTGTCTTCGATCCATGCAGAGAAATAATGCAGCCGGTCCGTATAGGAGACATGCCCCTGTCGGTAACGGATGAGCTGAAGTTGCCGGCAGAAATCACGGAAGGTTGTCTGACCCTTCCGCGTACAGATGGCCAGCGCAAGGACATTCTCAACATAGGTCGTGCAGTCCATCTGCCGGAGGTTAACTACCAACCGCTCGTTGACATTGCGGTCAAGCGTTTTCCCGACATAGGGCAGCCCCTTCAGTTCGCGGGCAAACCGGATCATCAGGTTTTCATCTTGTCCGAAGGTCTTTCCCATTTTCAAGAGCCGGACGACTTTCAGACTGTCACTCCGGGTGTATTGCGGTTGCGCGGCGAGCGTGATACTATAGCACAAAAGAAAATAGAAAAGAAACCACTTTTTCATCGTTTGTTAAAATTGAATCCTACATAGATATTGACGCTTCCGAAGGAATTGTTGGTATAAAACTGACTCTTCCGGTAGTTGTAGGTATGAAAGATGGCATTGGCACCGGCAAACCATTTCGTATTGTTCCAGACAACGCCCAAGCGCCAGACGCCGTCAAGGTTGAAGTTGGAAAACGAGAAATTCTCCAACGTGAACTTATGTACGTCCATGTCACCGGCCGAATGCTTATATCCCAAGGCTAACGACAGCGAGACGTCGAAGAGCCAGTTGCGGGCGAAAACCCAGTTATAGGCGTAGCCTGCGGAGAAGGCCAGGTCCCTGTAACGGACGCTTCCCACCGTCAGACTGCTGTCGATCTGCGCCTTGTCAAGGGTCTCCTGGCCCAGACGCTCGGCCATCAACCGGGACAGAGAGGCCCAGTCGACCTGCAGGCTATGGCTCGTATAGCCGATGCCGGCAAGCCACGAACCGCAGCTGCGCCGCTGCACCGTGCTCTGGCTATAGGCCGCGGGATAGGAGAAGCGGTGATGATTGAAGATATAATAGAGATTGAATCCCTTGATGCTTGTAGACAAACCGTCGAAACCGACATCCCTCATCGCGTCGGTATTCACCCCTTCACCCAAGACCAAAGTGCGCACTTTGTAGTCGTTGCCCGTCTTCCGGTAGAAGAGATCGAGACCGAGCTGATTGCTGTAGAGGCTGATGTTGAAGTCCTGTTTGTGGTTGCCGTCGCCAAGATGCGAGAAATCCAGCGTATAGCCAAGGAATATCCACCGCCAGCCGAAGTAGGGTCCGAACTTGATGCTCGGCTTCGGGGCGAACGTGACACTTTGCCCGCTCTTGCTGTAGAGGCTGTAGATCTCATACGTGTTCGTATTCTGGATCATGGCGGCAAAGTTGTAATGCTGCGGCTCAATATAGCTTGTATCGACCCGGCTGAAGGTCTTCACGAGATCGTAAAGACGCTGACCGAAGCTTCGTTTCTCAGGCACGGAATCACCGCTCATCGCCCAAAGCGGCGTGAGAGGGATCAGGAGGAGAAACAGGAGCAACGGTCTTCTTTTCAAAATGCACGGATCTTTCGTTCTAATACTTGCCTAAGATGCGGTCGAGCACCCAGTTGACCGGGGTGGTCGTGACGCACGTGCTGTTGCAGGATCCGATGCCCTGCAGGTCTTCAATGACGGCCTTGATGATCGGCAGCTGCACATAGGGCGGGTTGGGAACGGTGATATTGGTCGTCCCTTCACTGGTCACCAAGTGGATGGGGGCGTAGTCGAAGACTGAGAACGTGAGCGTTCCCTGGTCGCCGATGATCTCGATGCAGTCTTCCTTGGCACTGGCATGCCCGACGAAGCACCAGGAGCCACTGCCGACGACGCCGTTCTCGAAGCGGAAACAGGCACTGATCACATCCTCGGCATCATAGAGATGAGCCCGGTTTTCACAGTAGCCGTGGGCCTTCACGATGACCCCGAAGATGTCCTGCAGCAAGTCAAGCTGATGGGGAGCCAAATCATAAAAATAGCCTCCGCCGGCTATCTCGGGCCGGAGACGCCAAGGCTGGTCCTTGCGGGGCAGATGGTCGACTTCACGCGGAGGCACGGTGAACCTGACCTGCACATTCAGAATCCGGCCGAGAACACCCTCGTTGACGATCTGCTTGACACGCTGAAAATAAGGAAGATAGCGGCGATAGTAGGCAACGAAGCACGGCACGCCGGTCTGTTCGCTGACGCGGTTGACCCGGACACAATCCTCATAGCTCGACGCCAACGGTTTCTCGACATACACCGGCTTGCCCGCCCGCATGGCCATGATGGCAAACGTGGCATGGCTTGAAGGCGGGGTGGCAACGTAGATGGCGTTGACATCCGGATCGTCGATGAGCTTCTGGGCGTCCGTGTACCACTTCCGAATGTGATAGCGCTCGGCATAAGCCCGCGCGCGCGTCTCGCTTCGGCTCATCACCGCCTCGACATGCGATCCATCCACCTCATTAAAGGCTGGGCCGGACTTCTTCTCCGTCACCTCGCCACATCCTATAAATCCCCAACTGATTTGCTTCATGCGATACGTATTTTTTGCAAAGATAGCAATTAGAATTGAGAAAAGACGCCCATAGGTTGAGATTTTTTCGTATCTTTGCAGGCAAAAGAAGCAACCGCAATGGAAATCAAGAAATCAGAATTTGTCATTTCAGCCCCACATGTAAGCCAATGCCCAAATGACTCCAAGTTCGAGTATGCTTTCATCGGACGAAGCAATGTAGGCAAGTCTAGCCTGATTAACATGCTTTGCAACCATAAAGGACTGGCCAAGACTTCATCCACTCCGGGAAAGACGCTGCTGATCAACCACTTCATCATCAACAATGAGTGGTATCTGGTAGATCTGCCCGGATATGGCTACGCGAAACGGTCGAAAACCATCCAGCAGAAGATCGAGCAGATGATCACAAGCTATATCCTCCAGCGGAAGCAATTAGTCAACCTCTTCTTGCTCATCGATATCCGGCATGAGCAGCAGGCGATCGACCGCGAATTCATCGACTGGCTCGGCGAAAGCAGCATTCCCTTCGCAATCATCTTTACCAAGGCGGACAAATTGGGGCCTGTCAAGGCCCGCCAGAACGCCGAAAAGTGGATGGAACAGCTGAAGGACAGATGGGACGAACTGCCCCCCTACTTCATCACCAGCGCTGAAAAGAAAACCGGACGGGACGAAGTTCTCGACTATATCGACAAGATCAACATGGAACTCAAGGCGTGAGACTCCCTCATTCACCTACGGCGCCCCCCTTCCTCACCGGCCATTCCCCCCAATGACACGGTGCAGACAGACTTCAGAAGACAACAGACTATGGCCCAGATACCCTATTTAGACGTACAGCACCTCACTAAATCGTTCGGAGCGCAAGTGCTTTTCAGCGACATCTCATTTTCTGTCGCAGAAGGACAGCGTGTAGGCCTGATTGCCCAGAACGGAACCGGAAAATCGACCTTGCTATCGGTGATCACAGGTAAAGAGGGCTATGACAACGGTGAGATCATCTACAGGCGCGACTTGAAGACGGGCTACTTGGAACAGTCGCCCACATTTGATCCGGAGGAGTCTGTACTGGATGCCTGCTTCAATCATCATGGGGATCCGGAGCGGGTGTTGAAAGCCAAGCAGATCCTCACGCAGCTGAAGATCACCGACTTGGATCAGCCGATGGGCCAACTCAGTGGCGGACAACAGAAGCGGGTGGCACTTGCCAACGTGCTGATCACCGAACCCGACTTCCTCATCCTTGACGAACCGACCAACCATCTGGATCTCGAGATGATCGAATGGCTGGAGGGCTATCTCTCGAGAGGCAACAAGACGCTGATGATGGTGACACATGACCGTTTTTTCCTGGACCGTGTCTGCAATATCATCTTGGAGCTGGACAACCGCTCTATCTATACCTATCGCGGCAATTATGCCTACTATCTGGAGAAAAGACAAGACCGCATTGACCAAACAAGGGCTGAAATAGCACGCGCCAACAACCTCTACCGCACCGAGTTAGAATGGATGAGGCGCATGCCACAGGCACGAGGGCACAAAGCGAAGTATCGGGAAGATGCCTTCTATGAATTGGAGGCCAAGGCCAAGCAACGCATTGAGGAACGACAGATCAGGCTCAAGGCTCGCAACGTATACATTGGATCCAAGATCTTCGAATGTCAATATGTTTCAAAGAAATATGAAGACAAGGTCATCCTAAAGGACTTCTACTACAACTTCGCACGTTTTGAAAAGATGGGAATCGTTGGCAACAACGGCACCGGCAAGTCGACCTTTCTCAAACTGTTGTTGGGATCGGTGAGACCGGATGAAGGAAAATTCGACATCGGTGATACGGTCCGGTTCGGCTACTTCGCCCAGGAAGGGCTCCGGTTCGACGAGCAGCAGAAAGTAATCGACATCATCACCGACATCGCCGACTATATTGATCTCGGCGGAGGACACCACATGACGGCCTCCCAATTCCTGCAGTATTTTCTCTTCACGCCCGAACAGCAACACAATTTCGTCTACAAGCTGAGTGGTGGAGAGAAACGCAAGTTGTACCTATGCACTGTCCTGATGCACAATCCGAACTTTCTGGTCTTGGATGAGCCTACCAACGACCTTGACATCCAAACCCTCCAGATCTTGGAGGAATATCTGCAAGACTTCCCGGGATGCGTGATCGTGGTCAGTCATGACCGCTATTTCATGGACAAAGTTGTCGATCATCTGCTGGTCTTCAAAGGTGACGGTATCATAAAGGATTTCCCCGGTAATTACACTCAATTCAGAGCGTGGAACGAACTCGAACAAAAGAGAGAACAAAAAGAGAACAAAGACGAGCCGGTAAACAGGAAAGAGAAAAAGAACTATCACAATGACACCCGGAAAAGGATGTCCTACAAGGAGAGAAGGGAATTCGAGCAGTTAGGAAAGGAGATTGAAGCGCTCGAAGCCGAACAAAAACGATTGGAAGAAAAACTGTGCAGCGGCACGCTTCCAATTGATGAACTGACTGAGATCAGCAAGCGGCTTCCACTGCTCAAAGAAGAATTGGACGGGAAAAGCCTGCGTTGGCTTGAGCTCTCGGAATTAGAGGCCTAAAACCGCAGAAGGATCATTGCGAACAGACTCAACTACGGGCTTTTCACGACATTACAGAAACGGTGCGAAAACCTTGTAATTTTCAGGCGGATGAGAAAAGATCATCCGCCTACCCGACTTTAACCTTTTTTAATCGAAAATATATGTCCCTAAGGTGAACAACCTATTGATTTTTTTAGTAATTTTGCATCGTTTTAGGGTCAAAGTTTAGATAAAAGATTGATTTTCAAGCATTTATAAAGTTTAAGGTATATAAGATGAGACAATTAAAGATTCAGAAAAGCATTACTAACCGATCAAGCGAAGCTTTGGACAAATACCTGGTTGAGATTGGGCGTGCCCCTCTCATCACGATTGATGAAGAGATCGAACTGGCGCAGAAGATCAAGAAAGGAGGGCCGGAAGGGGAAATTGCCAAAGACAAACTTGTTACGGCCAATCTGCGGTTTGTCGTGTCTGTTGCCAAGCAATATCAACATCAAGGACTGACCTTGACTGACCTCATCGACGAGGGTAACATCGGTCTGATCAAGGCTGCCCAGAAGTTTGACGAGACCAGAGGCTTCAAGTTCATTTCCTACGCCGTCTGGTGGATTCGTCAAAGCATTCTTCAGGCCATCGCGGAACAAAGCCGCATCGTCCGACTTCCGCTCAACCAGGTAGGATCCTTGAATAAGATCAACCACGAAATCAACAAATTCGAGCAGGAGAACCAACGTCACCCGAGCGTTTCGGAACTGTCCGAAGCCACCAACATAGACGAAGAAAAGATCGGACAAAGCATGATGGCAGACGGTCATCATGTAAGTATTGACGCACCGTTCCAAGACGGTGAAGACAACTGCATGTTGGACGTGATGTCTTCCGGCGATGACAGCAGGACGGATAGGCATGTGGATCACGAGAGTATGGCGTTAGAACTCAACTCGGTACTCAACAAGGTATTGAAAGAAAGGGAGATCACCATCATCCGTGAATGTTTTGGTATCGGATGTCACGAAAAAGGTCTTGAAGAGATCGGTGATCAATTAGGGCTTACCCGTGAGCGTGTCCGCCAAATCCGGGAGAAAAGTATCGCAAAGCTTCGGGACAGCGGCAACGCGAAGATTCTGATGAAATATTTAGGATAAATTATTGCTTTTTCCTGACTGCCCATCTTTGTCCATAAGGCAGGATGGACGGGAGAAGACTATAAAAAACGACTAATCTGACTTTGGATCAAACCATTGGGGCATCCGTAAGTCAGATTAGTCTTTTCATGCCCATAAATCCACATGGGCCCAAACCTCTTTGTCAGAACGGCAGCAGATTCTTATCAGAACGGCAGATCATCTGCATTCTCGCTCTCCGTCGTTTGTTGCTGCGGCGGGAACGGAGCCTGCGTGGTCGGAGCGGCTGCAACATTCTGTACCTGAGCGGCATTGAAGCCAGCAGAAGACGAGACATTTTGCGGAGCCTGGACACCGAATTGAGCAGGATCGACCATTCTCACATCGAACGCACGAATGCTGTTATACCATCTTCCATTGTACTCATGAGCGTCTATATCAAAAGAAACAAGCACCTCCTGTCCTACTTGAATATTAAAGCGTGCAAGCCGATCAGCCCCAAAAACATCAAACACCATTTTTCGGGGATAGGCCTCATGCGTCTCAATGACGAAACTTTGAGATTTCCATTCACCACGCGCCGAAACGCCACTTCTTTCCGGAAGTGCTACGATAACCTTTCCTTGTAATTCCATTGTTATAACTTATATTTCTGCTTATTGACTTTAATTCCGCTTTTCGATTGCGAAATTAATAAAATAGTTCTAAAATAAGAAACTTTTAGGCTGATATTTTGCACCACTTATTAGTTTTTTGTATTTTTGTAGCTAATATCGAATTAAACTAAAAAAATAAATACTAATGAGATTTACTACATCAAGCTCTGCCCTGAGTAGCCGATTACAGACGCTTGCAAGGGTTATCAACAGCAAAAACTCTCTCCCCATTCTCGAGAGTTTCCTGTTTGAAATCAATAACAATCAATTGAGAGTCACAGCCTCCGATAGTGAAAACGTCATGCAATCGGTCATCGCTCTGGATCAAAGTGATGGTGAAGGAAAATTTGCCGTACCAAGCCGCACGATAATCGAAGCATTAAAGGAACTTCCTGAACAGCCGCTGTCATTTGATGTCGACCCGGTTCATTTCACGGCAAAGATCATTTATATGAACGGTCTGTATAATTTTGCAGTCCAGAACGCAGAAGAATATCCACCCGTTCAGCCAATACCGGACGGAGCCACAGTGATCACGATGGAATCCAATGTATTGAGCGACAATATCAACCGGTCCATTTTTGCAACGGCCCAAGATGAACTTCGTCCCGTCATGAACGGTATATTCTTCGATTTGACGAGCACCAATTTGGCTATTGTCGCAAGTGATGGACACAAGCTGGTCAGAAACAGCAATTACGCCATCAAGAGCGACAAGCCTGCCTCTTTCATACTCCCCAAGAAGCCCGCAACGCTTCTAAAGGCGGTCTTGGGTAAGGATGGAAGCGATGTGGTAATCAAGTTCAACGAACGCAATGCGGAAATACGTTTTTCCGACGGCATTCTTTTCTGCCGCTTGATCGAAGGACGTTATCCTAACTATAATTCGGTTATTCCCACCAATAACCCCAACGAGCTCACCATCGACCGCAAGGCTCTCTTAGGCGCCCTCAAGCGAGTGCTGCCCTTTGCCAGCGAAAGCAGCCAGCTCATCCGTTTTCACCTGGAAGCTGGAAAACTTGAACTCTCATCAGAAGACATCGATTTCGCTACAAGTGCAAAGGAGAACATCACCTGCGACTACAACGGCCAGCCGATGAGCATCGGCTTCAAAGGCAGTTCGTTGACGGAAATCCTCAGCAACTTAGACAGTGACGATGTTGAAATCAAGTTGGCTGATCCCAGCCGTGCAGGTATTGTCGTGCCGGTGAACCAGCCAGAGAATGAAGACATCCTCATGTTGATCATGCCTATGTTGTTGAATGACTAAAACGGCTGTCGACTAAATGAAGTTAAACCTCACAAAGCCCTTGATCGTCTTCGACCTGGAGACTACGGGGCTTGATCTTGTCAATGACAGGATCATCCAGATATCTTTTATCAAAGTTTATCCTTCCGGCAAGGAAGAGAGAGAAAACATCTTCGTCAACCCGCAGAAACCAATCCCGGCGGAAGTCTCGACTTTGACCGGGATTACGGATGACGATGTGAAGAATGCACCCACGTTTAAGGAACTTTCGGTTTCACTGAATGAGAAGTTCAAAGGATGCGACTTCGCCGGCTTCAATTCCAACCATTTTGACATCCCGCTATTGGCAGAGGAATTCTTGAGATCCGGCGTAGACTTCGACTTCACGCATAGTCGGCTGATAGATGCCCAGACCATCTTCCACAAGATGGAGCGCCGCAATCTCGCGGCGGCCTATCAGTTCTACTGTGGACGTAAAATGGAAGATGACTTTGAAGCCCATCGCGCAGACCAGGACACGGAGGCAACCTACCGAGTGCTTCAAGGTGAACTGGACAAATATGATCCGCAGACAGCTGAGGAACCAGACAGAAGTTTAGCGAATGACATGGACGTACTGGCCGATTTTTCGAAAACAAACGATAATGTTGACTTTGCGGGCCGCATAGTGTGGAAAACTGTCACGGACAAAGATGGCAATCCGCTCATGGACAAGGATGGAAAGCCACAAAAGCAGGAGGTTTTCAATTTCGGCAAATATAAAGGCAGTGTTGTCTCTGATGTTCTCCGCCGTGACCCTGGTTATTTCAGCTGGATGCTCAGCAGTGATTTCACCAATAACACCAAGCAGGTTTTGACGCGCATCCGTCTGCGTGAATTCAACAGCAAATGATGTCATTCTGATCACAAAATATATGCAGAGACCCGTGAAGATCATAATTTGGTTGACGCTATGGATCACATTTGTGTTCATGCGTGCTCTCCATGCCAATGCTCAAGAGCTCCAGGCAAAGATCACGCTCAACACCAATCAGATCCAGGGGGTTGATGCGAATGTCTTCACCAATCTGCAGCAGACCGTTGAGAAGTTCATCAATGACCGGCAATGGACAAACCTGCAGTTTCAGAAGAATGAGCGGATCGTCTGTAATTTCAACATCACTGTCACCAAGTACAACCCTTCCTCCAATCTCTTCGAATGCCGTGCATTGATTCAGGCCAACCGACCAGTGTACAATGCGGCATACGCGACTACACTCTATAACAATACTGACAACGATTTCAACTTTGAGTTTTCTCCTTTCGACCAGCTGATTTTCAATGAAGAAAACGTTGACAATCAGTTGACGGCGCTACTTGCCTATTATGCCTATCTGATCATCGGGCTCAATTTAGACAGCTTTGCACCGATGGGAGGAGAAGATGTGCTGCAGCGCTGCATGAACTTAGTCAACAATGCTCAGAATCTCAATTTCCCCGGTTGGAAGTCATTCAGCGACAGCCGTAACCGGTTTGCCTTGATCAATGACTATTTGGATGGCGGGATGAAACCATTCCGTCAGTTGCAGTATGACTATTACCGCACGGGATTGGACGAGATGGCCAACAATCCTGAAAGAGGACGGACCAACATCTCTTCGGCCATAGAAAACAATCTGAAGTCTGCACACGAAAACAAACCATTGAGCATGCTCCCGCAGATCTGGACCGATTACAAACGAGATGAGCTGGCCAATATTTATCATGGAAAAGGCACACAGAAAGAAAAGGAGAGTATCTACGATATTCTGTTTTCTATCAATGCAAGCCAGAACAATGCTTGGGAAAAAATCAAGCAATAAACAACGCCTATATGCTTCGCCAACTATATATCCAACATTTTACGCTGATCAATGAACTGAAGATAGACTTTACACCCGGTTTCTCGGTGATTACAGGCGAGACCGGAGCGGGAAAAAGCATCATATTAGGTGCCATCGGGCTGCTGCTTGGAAACAGGGCTGACTCGCGGATGGTGAAAGAGGGAGAAAAAAAGTGTACTGTCGAGGCTCATTTTGACATTACGAACTATCACCTACAAGACTTTTTTGTAGAAAATGACATCGATGATGACCCGTCCGACTGCATCCTCCGGCGTGAATTGACATCCTCAGGCAAGTCCAGAGCCTTCATCAATGATACGCCTGTTTCACTGGCCACGATCAAGCAATTAGGCGAACAACTCGTTGACATCCATTCCCAACACCAGAATCTCTTGCTGCAAACAGAAGACTTTCAGTTGCAGGTCGTGGATATCATAGCTCGTAACGAGGGACAGCTGAATGATTACCGGGAAGCTTACGAAGCATTCAGGCAGAAGGAAAAGGAGTTTAAAGAACTTCAACAACGGATTGAGAAGAGCAAGAAGAATGAAGCTTTTATCACACACGAGCTCAATGAGATTCAGGCTGCAGGATTAGAAGAGGGGCAGCAAGAAGCATTGGAGGCAAGAAACGAGATCCTTACTCACTATGAGGATATCCTCACCTCTCTGCAGACAGCAGATCAGCTGCTCGGCGACGAAGAACAAGGTGTCCTCACGCGCATCAAGTCGACCCTGGCTTCCCTTCGTACCGTTGAGACGGTTTATCCCGCAATCAAGGACCTTTGCGACAGGCTCGACACGAGTTTCATTGAGCTCAAGGACATTGCGCGAGAAATCAGCGGAGGGTTAGAAAGCATCGATTTCGATCCCTCCGAACTCGAAAGGATCAACGATCAACTCAACCGTATCTACACCCTCGAGCACAAATATCACGTCAACGAAATCAGCCAGATCCTTACCATCAGGGACGATCTCGCCAAGCAGCTCCGTTATATCACCAACAGCGACGAAGAACTCGACAGCCTCCACCGACAACTTGCAGAGGCGCAGGAAGCCTGTGAGCAGAAAGCGCAGACCATCTCTGCACTCCGTGTCAGTGCTGCACAGAAAGTGGAACGCGAGGCAAAGCACTACTTAGAGGCTTTGGGCATTCCCAATGTCCGGTTCTCCGTAGATATCAGTCGCAAGGCCTTGAGCCACGACGGGATAGACAAGATCGTCTTTCTTTTTAGTGCCAACAAGAGCTCGGCCATGCAACCCATCAGTCAGGTGGCTTCCGGTGGTGAGATAGCGCGCGTCATGCTCTCCCTTAAAGCAATGATCAGTGGAACAGTCAAGCTACCTACCATTATCTTTGATGAGATTGATATTGGTGTCAGTGGCCGCATAGCTGAACAGATGGCAGGAATCATGAAAGAAATGGGGGACGAAGGACGACAAGTCATCAGCATCACCCATCTGCCACAGATTGCAGCAAGAGGAGCTGCACACTATAAAGTGGAAAAGGAAGAAACCGATCAGGGAACCATCAGCCGGATGCGCCTCTTGACGATGGAGGAGCGCGTCACCGAAATCGCACAGATGCTGAGCGGCAGCCAGATCAGTAAGGAAGCCATCAGCAACGCTAAAGTTTTATTAAAATTGAATGCATAATATGAAAAAGATAAGGACAATTACCATTCTCCTCGCCATGCTTTTCTTTTGCCAGCAAGGCATTGCGCAGATTCAAAAGGCAGCCAAGGCTGTGTTTACATTGACCACTTTCGACAAAGATGGCGGTATTCTTGCATCCAGCCATGGCGTCTTCGTCAGTGCTGACGGTGACGCCATCAGCACATGGACACCTTTCGTCGGAGCCAGTTCGGCAGTCGTCATCGATGCCTCCGGCCACAAAATGAATGTTAAATATATGCTCGGTGCCAACGAGATTTATGACGTATGCAAGTTCAAGGTCGACGGCCGAACCACCGCCGCCCCTATCGCACAGAGCCCCTCTCCGGTCAACAGTAAGGTCTGGCTCATAGGCTATTCATTGGACAAGCCAGCCATTAGCCAACGATCTGTGCAGAAAGTGGAAGAGTTCATGGATAAGTATGCCTACTACATATTCTCCGACAACGCACCTGACAATGCCTCCAGTTGTCCCTTTGTCAACCAGAAAGGCGAAGTGATCGGACTGCTCCAACAGTCAAAGACAGGAGGTGAGCTCTACGCTACCGACGCTCGATTCATCAATAGTTTCAAGATCGAGAAAGGACTCTCCATCAATGATGCAGTACTGCGGCAGACAGGCATTCGCATGGCACTCCCCAACCAGCTTGACGAGGCGACGCTGGCACTCATGCTCTCTGCACAGACCGTCGACTCCATCAAACGCGCAGGCTATGTCAACGACTTCATTCTAAAATTCCCACAGTCGACGGAAGGATATTACAGACGGGCTACAGACTATGTCAACCAAAACCTTTTCGATCAAGCAGCGACCGACATGGAAAATTGTATCCGTAACGCCACAGCCAAAGACGAGGCCCACTTCTGCTATTCGAAACTGATCTACGACAAAGAGATCTATAAAAGCCAGATACCGTATCAGGCATGGAGCCTCGACAAAGCGTTGGAGGAAGCTCGTAAAGCCTACGAAATCAACCCCTACCCCATCTATTTGCACCAACAGGCAAAGATCATCTATACACAGAAAGACTTTTCAAAAGCCTACGACCTATTCATGGCTCTCACAAAGACTCCCATCCGCAATGGAGAACTCTTCTACAGTGCTGCCCAATGTAAGATGCAGCAGAATGCTCCTCAGAACGAGATTCTCGCCCTGCTCGACAGTGCTGTCTACGCTCAGCAGAAAACCAATTCCGCCCCCTACTACCTCGCCCGAGGACAATACCTCGCACTTATCGGAGAGACGCGGAAAGCTGTCGAAGATTTTAACGTATACGACACGCTCGTTATCGGACATGGATCTCCGGATTTTTATTATGTCAAGTACCAATGTGAAGTTAAGCTTCACCGCTACCAACAGGCACTCAATGACATCGCGCATGCCATAGTCCTCAATCGGGCAGAACCGACTTACTACGCAGAGATGGCCAATCTTCAAATCAAGATCAACAAGCCGGAAGATGCAATCAAGACGATCGACATCTGTATCAGCCTTGCCCCCGAATATGCAGATGCTTACCTCATCAAAGGCCTCGCGCTCATTCAGAACAAACAAGTGGCCGATGGAATTAAACAACTGCAAAAAGCAAAGGACTTAGGTGACCCTCGTGCACAAGAGTTGATCGACAAATATAAATAAGTCACGGAAAAATTTGCTTTTGTGAAAATAATATACTAATTTTGCACACGATCTTGAGGTTCCGTAGCTCAGTTGGATTAGAGCAACAGCCTTCTAAGCTGTGGGTCTTGGGTTCGAACCCCAACGGAATCACAAAAAACACGGGGATATAGACATCACCTATGATGCCTATATTTCATATAAGGCTATTATTCAATCAGTTATAGTTTCGACAACATGCGTAGCGTGATGCAATTCGTGTGTACCACGCAAAAACGCAGAAACACGCAGAACTGCGCAGTATTACGCAAAGTACGTGTACCAATGTCGTACCAATGGTGTGTACCACTTATGAAACTTAATTGTATTGAGTATGAAAATAGCAAAAACAAGAGTTGTCTTTGACAGACACAACAAATCCACAAAGAAGGTGGCAGCGTCGGTTTACATCGAAGTTTCGTATGATCGTGTACGCAACTTCTACAATACTGGCATTAAAGTTTACTCCCATCAGTTCAAGGACGGGAAAGTTATCAACTGCGGACAGATGGCAGAATACCAAGAGCGTATAAACGACATGCGAAGCACCATCGAGAACTACATAAACGAGAAGATGAAAGCAAAGGAAACTTTCTCGCTTGACAATCTCAAAAAGTTTATGGAAAACCGTGTGTTCGGTGAAAAGGATTCATTTCTTCGCTTTATGTACGCTCGTATTTTCGATAGACCTATTGCTGAATCAACCAGACATGCACATATCTCCATCTACAATACACTGAAGCATTGGGGGCGTATCCGGCAATTCAGCGACATCACGGAGGCAAACCTCAAACTCTGGGATGATTTGTCACATCAGAATGCACAAAAGGCAAAGTCTTGAACAGCCACCGACCTGCTGGTTTCGTGCAGGGGATGAGACCATCTGCAATGTATGTCTGCAATGTACGAAAGCAAACACCAA
>ONHE01000089.1 GCA_900317545.1 uncultured Prevotella sp.
AATACAACCATCGGACATCCCCCACTATCAATCCTCAAACGCACAGCTCCCCATGCGCGACCTCCCCTCGGGCTCCCCACGCAACACTAAAAAAACGGGAGCGTTTCTCACGAAACACCCCCGCAACTGAAAAATGATAATATAACTAATAACCTGGATTGTTCTTTCCTTCAAGCTTCGGATTACTTTGCATTTCAGACAGCGGAATCGGGAACAGCTCGTGCTTGCCGGTCTGGAAATTAATGTAAGCCGGATAAGGCTTGGTCTTTCCACTGTTCACCTTCGATTTTTCACCAAACAGGGTGAGCGCTTCTTTCAGCACGCCCCAACGGATGAGATCAAACTTGCGCTGACCTTCGAAAGCCAGTTCAAAGCCTCGTTCCCAGTAAAGAGCGGTGCGCACGCGTCCCTGCTCATCACCATCAGAGATGAAAGGCAGATCATAGACCTTCGGCGCTTTATAGACAGCGGCATAGTTGTCAGCCGTCACGGCAGCCGCTCCGGCACGTGCACGGACCTGGTTGATCAGGTTCCAAGCCTCCGAGGGCTGACCAATCTCGTTGTATGCCTCGGCTGCCATCAACACGACATCCGCATAACGCAACGGACAGAAGTTGACATCCGTGCAGTTAGGATCCAAATATCCCAATGCCATCCATTCCCGGCGCCACTTGCCCGGATACCATCTGTCAGCCGCCTGTGGCTTTGACTTGACGTGAGAGCTGGTTTTCTTGTCCCACGTATACTTATATTGGCAGATCATCACGTCACGACGGCTGTCGTTGGCATCGAAGAAATTGTACCACTCAGGTACCACGCGGAAGAACGCATTGGCACGTCCCATATATTTGCTGACATCGTTCGGGTTGCTCAGTACAGGTGCAGCCACCTCGGGACCATTGTAGGTGCCCCACCATCCGGATGTTCTCTTGGGTGCATTGAAGTCAAATGCGATCTCGAAAATGCTCTCGGTGGCATTCAGTTTCAGTTGGCTGAAACTCCTGAACAGGCCTTCATAGCCGTCGGCATAGAATCCGTGGCTGCTGCCCGCGAACGCTTTCCACTCTTCGACCACCTGCTTGAAACATGCCTGGCGCACAGTTTCGTCAGGACGTTCAAGCTTGCCGTTCATGCGAAGGCTGTAGCCTGCACGCTGCAGACACACGCGCATGAGGAGCGCTCTGGCTGCTCCCTGAGTGGCACGTTCCGGACTTGAAGCGGCCGTAGCCCACGGGAGGTTTTCCTTGGCGAAATTCAAGTCCTCGATGATGGCATCATAGATCTTTTCCCGATCAACCCGCTCGCCGAACGCAGAAGCATAATCTGCAGAGTAAGTGGTCTTGAATGGCACGTCGCCCCAGTATTTCACCAAGTCGAAGGCTTGGAATGCACGGAGGAAACGAGCCTCTGCATCGAGCTGCTTGAGCTTGGTGTTGGTGTCATAACCGGCCATCTTCTCAATGCTGGCGATGGCCTGATTGGCCCGGTCAATGCCCTCATAGTCGAGTCGCCAGATATTGGCAAGCCATGTATTGGTAGGCGTTACCATGTAGTGGGAGATGTCACGGCGGGTGCCATCAGTATTGGTACCGTTGATATAGTAAGTGTCATCCGATGACGGCGTCGCCATTTCACACGAGCCGTAATGGTTCTGGTCAGACAGAGAACTGTAGATTCCATAGATTGCCATCTCCGCCTTCGACTCGGATGTGAAGTAGGTGTCTTTTTCGTAGAATGAATCGGGCTTTTCGGTTAGTGTATCCTCGCAGGAAGACAGACCTGCAATGAGGAAGGCAGATGCGATATATATAATGTATCTTTTCATGATTTGTAAGTGTTAAGTTAGAATGAAACGTTCAGTCCGACGATGAAAGAGCGGCTGCGTGGATAGGATCCGAAGTCGACGCCCGGTGTCAGTGTGCTCGCCATCGTTGACACTTCGGGATCATAGCCCGTGTAGTTGGTGAGCGTCCGCAGATTGTTTCCGGTCACATAGAAACGCAGTTTGCGGATGCCTAAGTGCTTGACTAAGCGTGAAGGAAGGGTGTAACCGAGTGTGATGTTGCTCAACTTGAGGTAGGAAGCATCTTCTACGCCCCATGAATGGATGTAGGTATTGCCCTCAAAACCATCATAATAGGCTGCAACCGTCTTGCCTGCGTTGAGCTGAGCGAGTGCTGCCAGATCGGTGACAATGTTGCCGTTGCCGTCGATGGTCATCCATCTGTTTTGACTGTTGACGGCATCCAAGCTGTTCTTGTTTTTCATACCGACACGACTGTTGATGAGCTTCGTGGCGTTGAGAACATCGTTGCCGATGCTGTAGGTGAAGTAGACACTCAGGTCAAATCCGCCCCAGGTGAACGTGTTGTTCAGTCCCCCGTAGAGGTCGGGGTTGGCATTGCCGATGACCGTCTTGTCTTTCTCGTCAATGACGCCGTCAGCCTTCAAGTCGGCAAACTTCCACATACCCGGCTTCATATTAATCTTGTTGCCGCGATAGGGCACGCCTTCCTTGAGCAGATAGACATCACGCGAAGCATCGTAGCCGTCGAAGTCATCCGCCGTGTAGATCCCGATGGTCTTGTAACCATAGAATTGTCCGAGCGGCTCACCGACAGCGATGCGGTGCGTCGACTGGTTATAGCCGAAGCGAGCTTCATAAAGCTGAATCTCCTCACCGGTCAGCTCCTCGACCTTATTCTTGTTATGGGACAGCGTGAGGGCTGTTTTCCAACTGAAATTGCTATTGGCGAAATTGACCGAGTTGATCGTCAGGTCGATACCCGTGTTGCGAGTGCGGCCGGCATTGATCATCATGGACTTGTAACCTGATGACTCCGGGAGCTTCGCATTTAGCAAGAGGTTGCTGCTCTTATTGATGTAGAATTCCGGAGTGATCGTCAGTCGCTGGTTGAAGAAACCTAAATCAACGCCGACATTGAATGTCTTATTAGCCTCCCATTTGAGGGATGGATTCGGAATCTGATTGGAGGCATAGCCCGACACCAGACCATCTCCGAAAGCAGTGAAGACAGAATTGAGGATCGCAAGACTGTTGTAGCTGCCAATACGGTTGTTTCCGGCCAGACCGTAACCGATGCGGAACTTGAGATCAGAGAAGATATTCAGATCGCGGATGAACTTTTCCTCACCGGCACGCCATGCAGCAGAGACAGCCGGGAACCATCCCCACTTGTTGTCCTTACCAAATTTGGAAGATCCATCGGCACGAAGTGAGGCAGAGATGAGGTAAAGATCCTTATAGTTATAGTTCACACGCGTGAAGAAAGAGATCAACTTGTCATCGTAGTTCTGGTTGCTGGTGATCGAGGTAGGGGTACCAAGTGACATGTCAGCCAGTCCGATCTCATCATTTGGAAAATGATCTGCAGCTCCGCTGAAGTTTCTCGAACTGCGATTGACAAACTCCTGCCCTAACATGAATGTCAGGTCATGAGCCTTCTGAATGCTGGTGTTATAGGTCAGAACATTGGAGGTCTGGAATGTCTCTGTCTCATAGTTGGCGATGGAACCATTGATGCTCGAACGGCGGGCAGTCATGCTCTCGTCCCCGTAAAAGATGCCACGTCGCTGAGTGCTGTAGCGGTATCCGGTCGTGTTACGGAATGAGAGTCCTTTCAGAATGTTATAAGTCAATCCGCCATTAATGTTGAACGTGCGATACTCACGGTCGTTTGTCTCCTCGCGGGCAGAGATCAGCGGATTCTGCATCACGTTTCCACTATCGTCGGCGAGGATCGGATCCTCACCGTTGAGCAAGTCGATGTCATTACCAAGGATACCAACGGTCGGACGATACTGCAGGATATGGCTCATCTTGTTGAACCGGGCGTCAGAGCTACTGCCGCCTCCGGTGCCATTACCTGCAGTCCCTGAGCCCCAGATCTTCTGAATGTCGAAGGTCGCACGGGCATTGAAAGTCAGTTTGTCATTGATCTTTGTCTTCATACTGACAACCATGTCGTGCTTCTTCATGCCGCTGAAGACCATGGCGCCCTCATCACGGAAGAAGTTGTAGGATGCATTGTACTGAGTGGCCTTGCCGCCTCCGCTGACACTCAAGCGGTAATTCTGCACGAATGTCGTGCGTCCGAGCGTCTCCTTCTGCCAGTCGATGCCGGAGCGGTTGGCATAGTTCCGATCGAGATCGGCAAACGTACCGTAGTCCGAGATCCAACTGTCCATGGTCTGTGTGCCGGTCAGTCCGCCGAGCGTACGTTCATAGTCGGCCAGAACAAATTCCTTTGTGCTGAGCATATCAAGCTTGTTCGCTATCTTCCGCCAACCCACATAAGAGTCGAAGTTGATCGTTGCCTTCGTGTTGGATGCCCCTTGCTTGGTCGTCACAACGATGACACCATTAGCTCCGCGGGCACCATAGATGGCCGTAGCCGAGGCATCTTTCAGCACGTCAATGGTCTCGATCTCTGCAGGGTCAAGGCTTGACAGACCGTCTTCTGTCGGAAATCCGTCGATCACATAGAGCGGTTCGTTGCTCTGGGTGATTGATATACCGCCGCGAACACGGATCGATATGCCTGATCCAAGTTCACCGTCGCTCTGATTGACCATCACTCCGGCGATACGTCCGGACAAAGCCTGAGAGATATTACCGGTCGGAACCTTCAGCAGTTCATCGCTCTTGACGGACGAAACGGATCCTGTGAGATCCTTACGCTTGACAGTCGCGTAGCCCACAACTACCACGTCTTCCATCGAGATGGCGTTTTCGACCAACTTGACCGATATGTTCCGACGTCCCTTCAGGCGTATTTCCTGCGACTTCATACCGACGTAAGAAACGACCAAGACATCATTCGCCGCATCGTTAACGGTCAAGGAGAAGTTACCGTCTAAATCTGTGACGGCTCCAACTCCCTTAGATCCCTTCACGGTAACAGTAGCCCCAATCACTTCTGTGCCGCTTTCGTCGGTCACATTACCACTCACGGTTGTTTTCTGGGCAGCCGCGTCAAGCGCAAATAGCAATGCCATCAGAAAAATAGATAACAATTTAAGTTGCTTCATACTAAATACTATCACTGTTTACATAATTTATCTTGTTTTGACGGGTGTCACGTCCACAGCCTCCACAACGCGCTGTCCATCGACCGAATCATCAGAGAGGATGGAGGAGAAACGCTCTTGGCGCCGGATGTCCCCATACTTTGTCCGCTCCGAATTCCCATAGTCGAAAAGACTCCCGGTAGCAGTGTTTACGGCGGACAACTGGGCCGAAGCCGATGCACGCAGTTCGGCGAAGACCTTCCAGTCGCCGATCCGGAACTCATCGCCTTGCCGTTCGACCTGTAAAGGCGTCTTTCCGGCATCTGTCAGCACGATGATCGCCAAGAAACGCGTAGACGACGTCTTCGCTGTAGAGGCCGTCAGATGCCACCATTTGGGATATTTGGTCAAGTCGACGTTTTCCAATGGCGTGTAAAAGTCATCCGTCTGGCTGATGCTGACCGGTCCTTCATTGTAGAGATGTGTCACAGCCGTGTAATTGGCATTGGTGGTCAGGGTGCCCTGCGCAGTGTCTATTCCGAACTGAACGGGGCTGTGCAGCAGCCAGTCCCAACGCACAGGATCCGTCGATCCGAGGTCATCATAGATCACTAAAATATTGGGATGCAGCAACAGCATGTGACGGCGGAACTTGTTCAAGGGTGTTGCACCGAATCCATAAGTTGCCGTTTGCGAGATGCCGGCAGCGTTGAACGCATCAATCCACATCTGATCGTCACTGACTCCCTGATAGGCTTTCGAGGCATCACCCATACAATAGGTGATATGTTCACCTCCCATGGCACGTGTGACCATCCCATATCCTTGAGTTGAAAACGGCTGACCGATTCCATCAACCAATATGGTGTTATGGGCACGGGTATGCCGATAGGCCAACAGATTATACTTATCGCTGAAATTCACATAATATCCGCCTGGTGCGAAGACATTCTTTCCATGGTACTGGAGATAAAATCCGTTCTGGTCAGCCAGCGTATGACTGCCTGACCCAAACGTGCTTGAGCGGAACGAGACGGAAACATCATTGGCCGTATTGGTCATATCCGTGTGCATCGTAACGATGCCCATGTCCTTATACCAATGGTATTTCTCCGAGCCGGAGGGGAAATCCGTGCTATAGGAACGCGTATCCGTCATGCGATAGAGGCGCAGGTCGGGGTCCCGGCGAACCGATTTCGCATTCTGCGCGGCATACCAGCCTGCATACGGGTCCTGCAGTTCGCGTGCCAAAAAGTCCACGAATGCTGTCCGCTGACGTTCAGGTTCGGAATGCCACTCACTGCCATCGCCAAAGCCAAGACTGAGGGATTTCGGAAGCCAACCATAAGTCAGGCCCTTGCCTGCATGCAGATACCAGGGGTGACGGAGGAAATCCGCCTTGGCAACATAGCCGAAGAGCATGGGTATATAGAATAATGTCTGCGTGTTGGTGATGAAATATTTAGGGCCGTTCACCCACTCCCCGTCCCGGTTGAGACCTCCTGCGGGTGCACGGGCAGTCCATAATTCATAGTAGTATTCAAGCATCTCACGGATCGTATCACGGTAAGAAGGATGATCGTAGAGCATCAATGCCGCCTGCACATATACCCGATAGTTCTGCTGCCAGAAGTGATTGTCGAAGATATGATTCTCTTCGTAGCAGCGATTTTCAGCATAATACTTGTTCAGAACGCGCATCATGACTTCCTCGACATACGCTTTCGCCTCGGCAGACATGGTGTCATGGAACAGGTCATAAACCGGCAGGAGGCAGAGCACGATATCCGTGCTTTGAAAATTGGATTCAAACAGTTGCCTGTCTGTGAGCTTGACGGTCATCAGTTTCTGCAGAATCTGCTTCAGTTCATCGGCATATGTCTGTTGCTGGGTGATCATGTAGGCCTGATAGATGTAGTCTACATAGAGCTTCAAGGTGGATGCCTTGGTGTAGGGATTGGTCAATGCGAGGATGGCATCGTCACTATTCATACCTGTCGTAGCAAACTCGATCAGCTGCTTGTACTCCTTGATGGAGGTTCCCTGTTTGCGACCTGCCTCGATCTTATCAGTCAAGAAGCAGTACAGGCGTGGAAATCCGGTCGGCAGATTCGTATAGAACTTATCAAACGCAGGAGTCACAAACTGTGGCGTTTCGGCCTTTACGGCGAACGAATAGGTATTGCTCCACCCAGTCGGAATCCCGCTCTCGTTCACGGTGCGGTATCTCCAATACCAAGTTCCGGTGTCGAGCAGTCGGTGCGGATTGAACATGCGCCAGCGCAAGGCGGTTGTCTTCACAGTTTCGGAAGAACTGAAAGAAGGATCCATGGCCAACTGGAATTGTACCCGGTCGCCGTTGTTGACACCCTGGGGCACGATCAATGGCGATGGATTAATGAGCAATTCGTTGTCACGCTGGGGATAGGCACGCGACCTGATCTTGTTCTGAAAAGCTTTCGGAAGATCACGGAAACGGCCATCCTCGTCCAAAAACGTCACACTGTCGATATCCATCGGTGCATACTGATAGGTCTGTCCCGAGCGCAGGACGATAGAAACACCTTTGTCCTTGTCTACGTCCATATAGTCAATATCCGACGTAAGGAGATTGAAAGAGGGTTTTCCGTTCAGGCAAAACCTGACGGTTCGTTCCTGCGCCTGCAACGAACAGGCGAGCCATAGCATGATTGCGATCAGACAGTTTCTCATATTTCCAAGGCTGGGAATTGATCCGTTAAAGTTTCTTTTACCTGACCATCCACGATCTCCGTGGCACCGCCGTCATAGCGGACGGCTGCTCCGGTGGAGCTGTTTGTTACATGAAAGGCAGCCTTTCCATCGCTTGTCAGGTTCATATCAATCATCCAGTCACCCACCTTGATTTTTCCGTCTCCCATGAAGACCGGAACCCGAGTTGCGCTTTGGCGTGAATGGGTGTCGATAATGGTTGCGTAGCGATAGACACGCCTCTTGGGAGAGATGGCCGTAAAATGCCAATGGTTCGCGTTGGGGGCAAATTTTCCCTTCGCATCTCCTTTCAGCCAATTGACCGCAGGATAGAAGAACTGGTCAGTGACGGATGTCTTCAAAGGAGTGGAAGCAAGCAGATAAGCATCAGAGAAGCCATATTCGTTGGAGGCGCGGACATGCACCAAGCCGGGCAGGCTGTCCATCTCGATCGGCTGAAGGACCGTATGGAGCAGATAATGCCATGCGATTGCCGTATCTGCTTCCAATTCATCATAGACGAACAGCAATCCTGAGGCACCGAGATCTACCATGTGTCGTCGATAGGTCTTCACATGATTCTTGTCCCATCCGGTAGCCGGAGAAAACTCAACATCAGCCAATCGGCCCCTCTCCAACCACAAGGGGGAGATCACTTCACCGTATGCGTTCGATGCATCGCCTAAGACATAGCCCACCTGACGGCCCACATAGGAGCGCGGGATCCATCCATAGCCCTCGGTGCCGATGCGCTGTCCCATGCCGTCAGCAAGTATTGTATTATGAGCGCGGGTACCTCTGTGGCAGTAGATGCTATGCCGATCGACAAACGAGGTGTGATGGCCGCTGCTGTAGAACAACGGTAGGCCGCCGTAGAAAGTATTGAATGCATTCTGATTAGCCAAGGCGTGGGACGTAGAACCGTAAGGACTCGAGCGGAAACTCCACATGGCATTCTGGCGCGGATCATTCCAATCGGTCATGAACGAAGCCAATCCGGTCGACGGAAAGACATAACCTTCAGGAAGGGAAGCCAGTCCTGGGCCTTCCGGCAAGGGCTTTCCGCACTGCAGACGGAACCAAGACAGATCGCCCGGCTTGTTGAGGAAAGCTTTCTTCAGATAGTTGGGCGTCTGGGAAAGTGTGCGTCGCACGAAGTCAGCAGCATACGTATTGCCGGTCAAACGGGCCAGTGCGTCCAGATAACCCACTCTTCCTGCCGAGGGCGTGACGACCTTCAAGTGTGAGCTTCCGTTGCCTCCGGATTTGGAAAACGGCGGCTGCTGAAAAATCGTATACATCACATTGCCCTGGTACCAGGGATCTTTGAAGAAGTCGAAGCCTGAAAGTCGGCTGTAAAACCATGGCACTTCGACCAGCGTGCGGATGTTGACCGAGAAATAGGAGTCACCGTTATGCCATGCGCCATCGGCATTCAAGCCCGGAAAACGAGCCACCCAGAGGTTGTAGCAGTAGTCGGCCCATAGGGCAGATTGCGGCAGTTCACCGTACGTAGCAAACGCGGCCATAGTCAGGATGCGGAATGTCATCTGCCAGACATGGTTATCCGCGATGTGGTTTTCCAAGTGATTGTTATACTTGTCGTACATTTTTCCGGCCTTGTCGGCAATGGCTCCGAGCAGTGCCTGACGCTCCTTGGCCGACAGAATGCCATAGAAAGAATCGTAAGCCATCGTACTCAGCGACAGCAGGGTAGCATCATTGAAGTCGCCCTTCACGTTCGGATCCTTATCCCAGTTGACCATTGTGAGCACCCGATGCAATGCTTTGGTTGCATATCGGCGGTCTGCAGTGAGCAGATAGGCACCGATCAGGGCGCGGCAATCGGCCTCCTCCTTGTCGATGATGCGACGGCTTTCACGCGTGAGATATGCCTTTATCTGCACCTGATTGGTCAGTTTCTTGACCTTAGACGTATTGATGTCCGAGACAGACAGCATCTGTTCCTTCAGCACTTCATTCGCCTTGCCGATATACCAGGATGCTTCGGTCGTGCCTTTTGACCGCTGTCTGAATTCCTGCCACTTGTTCTTTTCAACCCAGATACGCGGATGACCGGCCGGAATACGCGCGACCACCGTCTTCCATGACGGCGGGCAGAACTTGCGGGAATTGTCTCTCACTGTAAAATGAAGGCGTTCTGACAATTTTTGCTGATTCTTATGGACATAGCCGTATTGCCAATACCACTCGCCGGAAGACAGGTCCTGGTCAGGATTATAGAACGGCCAGCGGGTCCGAACCGTCGTTACGCCTTTCCGGAACGATGGGTCTTGGGAATACCTTATTATATATTGCAGTCGTTTTTTATCGACCTTCGCATTTTTTTGGAATCCATCCAACGGCTCCTGCACATTGAGCGCCGCCTCCATAGGCCACTGGAAGCTGACCTTGCGATCGGCCACGACAGCTCCGGAAAGCGGATATGGAGTGGCCCGCATCTCGTGCATGAGGGTCTGTTCGGTCAACACGATGCGGTCTTGCGCAACAGCAGCAGACACCATAGAGGACAAGATGACGGTTAAGAATGTCTTTTTCATATCACAGCTTGATGATTAACAGTATGCAAAATTAATGGTTTTCAGATTCTAAAAGATGCAATTCTGTTGAACTGAATCCTAAAATTGTTTAATCGCGGGGCAGATATTTGTTTTTCATCCGTGTCGCCTTAGACGGATGGAGGTCCATCCACTGTCTGAGCAACGCCCGATGCCGACGGACCACATCCTTGTAGCGGGTCTCCACGGCAAGGTTTCTCATCTCGCCGCGATCGGTGTTCATGTCGTAGAGTTGTTCCCTGTAGCGCCCGGTATCGTAGAGAACGTACTTATAATCCTTGGTTCTTACCATCCAGCCTAGCGTGCCGGCAGTCTGCGCGAAGACCGTTTCGGTGACGACGAATGGTTGTCCCGGCGTATCCGGGGTGCCTGTCTCGGCGATGGGGCGAATGCTTCTGCCCTTACACCATGACGGTATCTGAACACCTGCAAAGTCACAGACGGTGGGCATCAGATCCACGCCGTTGTTGACCAACTGCGGCAGTATCTTGCCTGCATTGCGCCCGCTTGGCAGGCAGACAATGAAAGGAATGTTGGCAACGCTCTCGTAAAGTACCGTCTTCTGATTCCACTGGTGCTGTGCGCAGCCATCTCCGTGATCACTGGTGAAGATGACGACGGTGTTTTTCCACAGCTTCTGCCGGTCCAGTTCGTCCACGATCTTGCCAATTTCCTGATCGACAGTCTCGATCAGGCGATAGTAGGCGTTAAGATAGCGGCGCCAATCGTCGGGCGTATAATCCATCGTCGGATAGAGTCGATGATTCCTTGTCTTCTCAAAGGCGAGTGCCGTGGCGTCATAAGGGTTCACGGCAAAGTTGGCCGGAAGTTGCGGACAAGCCTCCAAAGGCGGTTCGGAGATCGTGCCGAAGGGCACATTCTGATGACGGGCATATTCGCAGATGCCATGGGGATTGTTGAAGGAGGCGACCATGAAGAATGGCCTACCGCTATCCCGATGGCGCAGGAAGTCGATGCAGGATTCAGCCAAGCCGTCGTCATCGTGTCCATGCAGCCGCCGGAATCCGAACGCCTCCTCGGCGGGAAGGGCATTCGTGTTGACATGCCATTTGCCGGAATAGATGCACTCATAGCCTCCCTGGCGCACCAAGGAGCCCAATGTCTTATCGCGTAACGAGTCGGGAAGTGGCGTCTCGTTTTCCTGCATGCCGATCTCGGAAGGCGTATAGCCCGTGAACATCGATGCCCGCGACGGCCCGCTGAGGGGCAGTGCACAATAAGCATTGACGAAACGTACCCCCCGTTGGGCAATCCTGTCCATGGCGGGTGTGCCCACCCCAACCTGTCCGGCACAGCTCATTGCCGTGGCCGTCTGCTGATCGGTCATGATATAGATGATATTTGGCCGTTGCTGCGCCTGCGTCATGAAAGGCACAAACACCTGACAGGCAAGCAGCAAACGATGTTTCCGATTTCCGTTCTTCATTCTTTTGCTTCGTCCCATGGACTGTTAGGTATAGATCTTGACATTCCTGCATCTCCTCCACAGATCGACGCTCCTGAGGCGATGACATAGCTGTCATAAACGTTGTTAAATGTCCGGGCAGCGACATCATCCGCTGTCCGATGAGTTATTTTGATCGTCGGGCAGCGGCATCTGTTTTCACTTGACGACAAACTTGCGGCCGTTCCGCACGTAGATGCCCTTCTTCAGATTACCGTCGGCGGCGGTCCCGGCCTGGCGTCCTTGCAGATCGTAGATATGATCATCAATCTTTGCAGAACGACCGCCTACATTCAGTTCGTCAATCCCGGTAACAATGTCATCGAGACCGAGTTTGACTCCTACAGTCGTATCCGGCAGGCGGAAGAAGGCCCTCATGCCTTTGAGTATCTTGGTCTCGTCTGTCGGGACATAGATAACGTTGGAAGCGCCGAGGAACTGTTCGCTTCCGTCGGTGAGCATAACTGTCGGATCAAAGACGCCCACAAACTTGAAGTCAGTGCCATTCCAACGCTTGCTGACTGTGACTGGCTTGGTGACCGTGATGTCCACCTTCTCGAAGGTTAGGTCAAAATCCTTGTAAGGTTTGATGAGACATGGCACGCCTGCCTCTATATGATCCGTTCTGGTCGTCATATATTTTTCATCCGTAACATGGTCGAAAAGGCGGATATCGGCACCGCCGCGTGCTGCTATCATCTCTGCAGAGATCGCAAAGGGAACGCAGAACGTGTTCCATTCTCCCTTGACCAAGGGTTCCCGGTCGAGCTTCACGGTCACAGCCGTTGCCGGCTGAATGACATTTGCAGCACCTTCACGCAGTGTCACGATGTCATCCGCGCCTCCCGCTTTGTAATAGATCGTCACGGCCGAAAGCGCGAGATATCCTTTTCCGCTCCGCTTTGCAAGGGTCACGGCCGCAGCCTCTCCAGTCCACACACCGTCCTTGTTCGCATCCGACTCTACATAGTTTTCATACCCACCGGTGATCGTGTAATTGATATCCTTTGTTCCATCCGCCTTGGTCTTCGTTCGGGGACGATTCTGAGAAGCTGAAGGATAGCTATAGACCACCTTGATGATCGAGAAGCCCTCGTTGGCCTTGATCTCAATGGCGTTATTGGCATACAGACAAACGGCCCCGGCCGTCTCTTTCCCGTAGACGGGACCGCCATAAGCTCCGCCATTTTCAGTGAAGGAGACCTCGCTGGCGATGCCTTTGACCGTCCGGGGCTGCAGGAGGTCACCGGCATTCCATCCCTGCGTCGTGAAGTCAAACTTCTCCGGAGCCTGCGCCGATGAGGTTCCAGCCATCAGAAAGAGGGCACAAAAGGTTGTAAGTAATTGTTTTTTCATGATCGTTCTGCTGTTTTAATTATTGATAAAAGATTTCCATCTTGACAATGTCCAATTGTCCCCGGCCTTTCCGTTTCTCCAATGTCAACTGGTTGGCCGACCCTTCCCACGTTCGGGTAGTTTCAGAATAGGAACCGCCGGAGAAAGCATAGTTGACGTCGGTGCGTCCGTCTTCCATCTGCTTGGTGCGCGGCTTGCCCTTGCCATAGGTGAAGATGACTTTCACGATGGTGCGCCCGCTTTCGATCTTGAGCACGTTGCGGCCGAAGAGCGAGACTGCCGTGCCGTCAAAAGAAGGATTGCCATAGTTGCCTCCACGGTTCATGAAGGTCACCTTGCAGGCAGTTCCATTCAGGATGGTCCTCTGCAATTCCATTCCCTCACTCCATCCCTGACCGGTGAAAACGACCGTTTCGGCCGACTGTGCGAAACCGCAAAGCGAAGTCACGGCAAACAGCACGCTTAAAAAAAAATGTTTCATTCGATTCTGGTTTTTGGTTACAGTCAATAGATTTTCGGCCACAAAGATAGGGCAAAGACGCAAAAAGGGCTTTAGATCTTGTTGAAAACGATTTTAAACATGTAGAAAATTACAGATGCGCCTGCGTCTCCCCACGGGTCCGGAGATGACATCGCGACCGGTCAAACTTCGCGCAACGCCCGTGCAGAGGGCATCATCGGACCATCCAAGGGAATAATTTCCACCATCCGGAACACAGCTTCAGGGATGACGGAAAAAAACTTTAGTCCGGCGAAAAAATAATGCCGGTTTAAACAGAAACAAAATTCATTTGGACAAAACATATCACCCGTACTGATTTTAATGGGTATCTTTGCAACCAGAAAGATCAAACCAACCTATATGAAAAAGACCAGAATCCTATTATTACTTCTGCTGCTGACATCCGTCTGGTGTCAGGCGACGGTCAAAGACGAGCCCGCAGAAGTAGACCCGGAAGTGTTCACCTTGCTCAACCTCGACTATCCAGGGCTCGGACAAGTCAAGGCAAACTATCAGAAAGGGGACCTGCAGGCCGCCGCCAAGTCACTGCTCGACTACTATCGTGGGCGTACCGGCATCGTCAACCCTGACATCAACCTCAATCATATTAATGTAAGCGCGCGCGAGCGCAAATGGGCCGACGAGGCGCTTGAACACACTTTCTACGTCCATGACGGCTATCAACCGTCGTTCAACTATGGGAAAGACATCAACTGGCAATACTGGCCGGTCAAGGACAATGAGCTTCGCTGGCAGCTGCACCGTCACAAATGGTTCACTCCGATGGGCAAAGTGTACCGGCAGACGGGCGACGAGCGCTACGCGAAAGAATGGGCCTTCGAATACATAGACTGGATGCGGAAGAACCCGCTGGTAGAGATCAACTCAAAAAAGTATGAGTTGCTCGATCCCGCAGATGCCGACTCGGTGCGCGAGAATGTGCGGTTTGCCTGGCGACCGTTGGAGACCAGCCACCGCCTGCAGGACCAGATCAGCCAGTTCACGCTCTTTCTTCCCTCTCCGCATTTCACGCCTGCCTTCCTGACCCAGTTTCTCTGCAACTACTACCGGCACGCCAACCACATCGTGCACAACTATTCCGCTGCCGGCAACCACCTGCTCTTTGAGTCGCAGCGCATGTTTTTCGCCGGCACGTTCTTCCCCGAATTCAAGGACGCAAAGGCCTGGCAGCAGAGCGGCATCAGCATTCTCAACCGCGAGATCGCCAAACAAGTCTATCCCGACGGCGGTCAGTTTGAGCTCGACCCGCACTATCATTTAGCCTGTATCAACATCTTCTGCCGCGCGTTAGAGATCGCCAATGCCAACCACAACGAAGAGGTGATCCCGCAATCCTACAAGGATATCGTGGAAAAGATGATCGTCTTCTATTTCAACATTTGCTTCCCCGACTATACGAACCCCTGCTTCAGCGATGCCAAACAGGGCGACCCGAAACAGGAGATCAGCAACTACAAGAAATGGTCCAAGATTTTCCCCGCCAACGAGGCCATCCGATACTTCGCCACGAAGGGGCGCGAAGGGCGCAGGCCCGACTATCTCTCCAAGGGCTTCCTGACCTCCGGGTTCTTCACGTTCCGCAACGGCTGGGGCACAGATGCCACAGTGATGGTCGTCAAGGCGGGTCCTAAGGGCGAGTGGCACTGCCAACCTGACAACGGCACTTTTGACCTTTGGTTCAACGGGCGCAACCTTTTCCCCGACACAGGTTCATACATCTATGCCGGTGAAGGTGAGGTTCAGAAGATGCGCAACTGGTTCCGCCAGACTCGC
This sequence comes from uncultured Prevotella sp., assembly GCA_900317545.1. Taxonomy (GTDB): domain Bacteria; phylum Bacteroidota; class Bacteroidia; order Bacteroidales; family Bacteroidaceae; genus Prevotella. The sequence goes on from ONHE01000089.1 coordinate 15,458, forward strand.
GTGCACAACACGCTGACCTTAGACGGCCGCAACCTCGAGACCACCCAGTCTCGGACGCTCCTATGGAAGACGGATGCCGACACGCAGGTGCTTGTCACCGAAAATCCGAGCTACAAGAACCTGACTCACCGCCGCACAGTGTTCTTCACCGAAGGCCGTTTCGTTATCGTCGACGAAGCATCGGGACCAGCCACCGGAAAGGTCAACCTGCACTATCTGCTCACCGACGGCAAGGTGGCCGCCGATGCGAAGAAGGGCACGATCAACACGCGCTACGACGGACAGAGCAATGTCTTCATCAGCTGCATTGGAAGCCGCAAACCGGAGCTCAGGCAGGAAGAAGGCTGGTATTCTTTAGCCTACAGGCAGAAGACAGCCCGTCCCGCCTTCTCCTATGACATCGACAAGACCGGGCCGGAGACGGTCAGCTACGTCACGCTCATCGTCCCCAACAAGGACGGAAAGCCGCATTCGTTCAAGGCGAAAATTGAGAAATCAACAGCCAAAAGCCTCCACGTGGCCGTCAACATTGACGGAAAGAAGCAAACGCTGGCATGGAATCTATAATCAGAACCCAAGAAACACTTCAAACATCATGAATATCAAGATCACTTTCATGGCTCTCTTAGGAGCCGCACTGACCGGTTGCTCAACGACATCTGACAAGAGCTGGACCGAGAAGGCCGTGCAGACGGCTGTGACCCAACTGACCTCCACCGCCCGGGAGGTAGACGCTTCCAACCAGTTCCCGCGCTCCGTGTGGACGGGCTATTCGCTGCCTTTCCTCGAGAAACAGCTACAGCAGAGCGAGACGTCGATCAAGTCGAGAATATCATCGTCACCCGCCGACTCGATCCTCGGCAAGCTGCGCCTCTGCAATGTCAACGACTGGACTTGCGGATTCTTCCCCGGCACGCTCTGGTATGCCTTCGAACTGACGGGCGACACGAGGCTCAAGGACTATGCAGCCCACTTCACCAACAAGCTCTACCCAGTCCGCAAGTACAAGGGAACCCATGACCTCGGCTTCATGATCAACTGCAGTTACGGCAACGCGCTGCGCCTGTCGCCCAGCGACACGATAGCCGCAGTGATCAAAGAGACGGCCGACAACCTCTGCACACGGTTCAACCCGACCATCGGCTGCATCCGCTCCTGGGACTTCGGAACCTGGAATTATCCCGTCATCATCGACAACATGATGAACCTCGAGCTGCTTTTCAATGCCTATCACCTCACAGGCGACAAGAGGTATTATGACGTGGCCGTGACCCATGCCATGACTACGATGCGCAATCATTTCCGCAAAGACTATACGAGCTATCACGTCGTGAGCTACAACAATGACGGCTCCGTGGAGCTGAAAGGCACCCACCAGGGCAAGAGCGACGAGTCGTCGTGGGCCCGGGGACAAGCCTGGGGACTCTATGGATATACCATGTGCTACCGCGAAACGCAGAAGCCAGACTTCCTCCGTCAGGCTATCAATATCGCAGACATGATCATGACCAGGGTGAGGACCAGTGACCGCATCCCCTACTGGGACTACGACGCCCCGGCAGACAAGACCACTCCGCGCGACGTATCGGCCGCTGCGATCACCGCATCGGCCATGCTCGACCTCAGTACGATCGCCCCTGAAGGCAAAAAATACTTCAAGTATGCCATCCGGATTCTCAAGGCGCTCTCCACGCCCGAATATCTTGCCAATCCGAACACCAACAACGGATTCATCCTCAAGCATTCGGTCGGTTCGCTGCCCCATGGCTCCGAGATCGACACACCGATCAACTACGCCGACTATTACTATTTAGAGGCCATCGTGAAATATCGGAACCTGCAGAAATAAGATTTGCCACACCGAGTTTGCAAAGGCAAGTGTTTTAAGAAATTATCACATATAAAAGGCAAATAAAATATGCGAGCTACGCTTATTTTTCGTACCTTTGCGGTGAGAAGACTGTAAAGAGGATTTTATAAACTTACAATTAAAATAAGCAATGGAATTTTTAACTAATGACAAGCTCGTGATTGTCGGCGCAGCCGGCATGATCGGTTCAAACATGACTCAGACCGCCTTGATGCTCCGTCTGACACCGAACATTTGCCTCTATGATGTGTTTTCTGCTGAAGGAGTTGCCGAAGAGATGCGACAGAGCGGCTTCGATGATGCCAACATCGTTGCAACGACTGATCCGAAGGAAGCCTTCACGAATGCCAAGTATATCATCTCTTCAGGCGGCGCACCCCGCAAGGAGGGCATGACACGTGAAGATCTGCTGGCCGGAAACTCGCAGGCTGCCAAGGAATTAGGTGAAAACATACGCAAATATTGCCCGGATGCCAAGTTCTGCGTGGTCATCTTCAACCCCGCTGACATCACGGGATTGGTCACACTCGTACACTCCGGACTGAAGCCTAACCAGGTTGCAACGCTCGCAGCGCTCGACTCTACCCGTCTGAAAGGCGCATTGGCCAAGCATTTCGGTGTCAGCCAGGCTGAGATCAAGAACGCCTACACCTACGGCGGACACGGAGAGAAGATGGCCGTCTTCGCTTCTCCTACCACGATCTGCGGCGTGAAACTGACCGAGATCATCGCCGGCAAGGCTACAGCCAACGGCAAAGGCCTGACCGCTGAAGAATGGAAGCAGATGCAGGTGGATGTAACAAAGGGTGGCGCAAAGATCATCGAGCTTCGCCGTCGCAGTTCGTTCCAGAGCCCGTCCTATCTCGCCGTGAAGATGGTTGAAGGTGCCATGGGTGGCGAAGAGTTCGTTTACCCTGCAGGAACCTATGCTGACACAGCGCGTTACAACCACGTGATGATGGCCATGCCCACACGCATCAACGCCGACGGTGTCTACACCAAGCCCGTCCTCGGCACTCCGGAAGAGATCGCCACACTTGATGCCTCCTACGAACACCTGCAGCACATGCGTGACCAGGTCATCGGCATGGGTATGCTCCCACCGGTTGAGAAGTGGAGCGAAGTGAACCCGAATCTCTAAGAGATAAAAGGAAAAAAGGCGATGAGTTGATGAGGGGAGGATAAAGGGATGAGGATGAGATGAAAGATGAATGAATGGCACTGGCAGAACGTTGCTTGCACGCCGGCCATGTTCATCATCCCTTCATCTCATCATCCTTTCCTCATCATCTCCTCTCCATCTCATCACCTTTTCTCTTTTTTACTTTTTAATATCATTTTGCCCGGTCACGTTTCTTTCACCCAACTGTTCAGCAGCTACTACCGTCCGCTCTGCCTCTACGCCATCCACTATCTGCAGAATGCGGAACTGGCAGAAGACATCGTGCAGGAGTGTTTCATCAAGTTGTGGGAACGACAGGCAGAACATCCGAAAGCATTTCTTTTCACCGCCGTCCGTAACGCCTGCATCGACCATCTGCGCAAGCGAAACCCCATTGATGCAACCATCGAGCCTGCCGACTTAGACGGATCCATCACCGACGAGGAAGCTCAGGAACGCTCGTTTCATGAAGCCGAGCTATGGACTGCCGTCGACGCGCTCCCCGACCGCTGCCGCGAGATCCTCCTGCTGAGCAAGCGCGACGGACTGACTTACCGGGAAATAGCTCTCCGGTTGGGCATTTCGGAAAAGACGGTGGAACATCAAATCAGCAAGGCGCTCAAGGTCCTGCGCGGCAAAGCCAATGATTTCTATTACGTATGGATGATCATATAGCCCTCCATCGGCCATCCATCCGGCAGTCTCTTGCCGCCAGCGGAGATACCGCCTGCAACACGCTTCCCATCCATCTGATAATCAACGCATTGCGAAAGCTATCTTCCGGCCCGTCCAAAGGATAGCTTTAGGCTCTCAATAGCATAGCTTTAGGCGGCACGGAGCATAGCTCTGCGCGGCACGGAGCATAGCACTGTGTTTCGCGGTGAAGAATGCAGTTGCACAGAGATGAAAAAACAGCGGAATCGACATGAAAGTTTTCGTGGATCAAGCGGAGAATATTCCGGGATCAAGAGCAAGGTTTTCCAACGTCAAGAAGAAAGTTGTGGATGGGCAAGAAGATTTTCTTTCGGGGGCAAGACGGGAGATCTTTGAGACCAGCATGACTTGATGGCCGCCCTTTGTACAGCTCGCCGACACCTGCCGATCAGCCCTGCCACCCGCGCGCCATGACCGGGAAAGCAACACAGAGATCACAAATTTTCCGGACGAAAGCAGTATACGTCATGAGATTATTTCTTATCTTTGTGGCGTAAAAACCAATTTTTACTTATCCATGAACCCCATTTTGAGCACAAACATGAAACTTGCGGCCCTGCTGGTTGTCATCTGCCTGACTCTCGCTTCATGCACCGAAGACTACTCCAACGGCGAAAAGGTGGGCAATCTGATTGAGTTCACTCATAAGGGAATATTCTGGAAGTCGTGGGAAGGGCGCCTCAACCTCACCCAGACGGGCATGAACACCAGCGGAGAGCCTTTCTCCTGCAGCTTCGACAACGACCGCAAGGACCAGGATTCGCTCATTGCGCTCATGAAACAAGCCCAGGTGGAAGGCTGGAAGCTGAAGATCCGCTATCACGAAGTATTCGGATGGAACTGGTTCTCGAACCGTGGAGAGACCGATTATTTCATAGATGATGTGACCATACTGGACCGCAACTTCGCCCGTCCGCTCCAACAGATCCGAGGAAACGGAAGCATCGTGCGCGACACGGTGTGGGTGGTCATCGACAAGGCACAAGTAAGGGAAGCGCTGCGCGAAAGGCATGCCGCAAGCGGAAACAGGCAGCCCGAATGACAGCCGGTCCGTTCGGTACCCAAGCCGACAGGCTCATTTTCCTCCATAAACGCATGGGGGTGTTTTTCTTTTGTGCGTCTTAGCAAAAGAAAAGCAAAACGATTGACATGAATCCAGCAAGAACAACCAATCTTCTCAAAATGACCGTGACCGCAATCCTGCTCCTGCAGCTGTGCATGAACACGGTGGCCGCCACGCCCGACGGTACGCTCCGGCAGCAGATGGACATGCTCCACCGGAGGCTCGGCATCAATTTCGTCTACGGACAGGACATTCACGTAGACCGCCCTTACACAGGCCCGGCACTCAAAGGCATGCAGGCGGACGCGGCTCTCAAGACACTCTTCCGCGACACAGGCATCAGCTGGCAGTGGAAAGGAAGTTACATCATCCTCAAACAGCACACCTCCAAGGAAGTCGAAAAAACGCCACCCGACGGCAAAGCGCAGGTTCGGGGGCGTCGGCACACCCTCAGCGGATACGTCAGAGACCGGGAAGGAGAGCCGCTGATCAATGCCACGGTCTACGATCTGACATCCATGCAGGGCACGATGACCAATGAATACGGCTATTTTTCCATCACGCTCACAGCGGGCGAACACCAGCTGCGGGTCTCCTACATTGGGTACAGTGACAGCGTCGAACGGATCAAGCTGGACCGCAACATCCGGCGGGACATCACGCTGGAGACCAACGCCAGCTTAGCCGAGGTGGTGATCACGGGCGACATGAACTCGCCCCTGCTCAACACGCAGACCGGCAAACGGTCGCTCGGAAAGAAGGACATCCAGACTGAGTTCAACCTGATGAGCTCGCCGGACGTCGTCAAGACGCTCCAGAGAACCAGCGGTATCGCCGAAGGCGTGGAACTTTCCAGCGGCCTGTACGTACACGGCGGCGGCAATGACGAGAACCTCTTCCTGCTCGATGGCACGCCGCTCTATCAGGTAAACCATACGATGGGACTCTTCTCATCCTTCAACACCGACGTGGTGAACAATGTCGACTTCTACAAAAGCGGCTTCCCGGCACGCTACGGAGGCCGCCTGTCGAGCGTCGTCGACGTGCGTACTGAAGACGGGAACATGCAGCGCCGGAAGATGTCCTACCGCGTCGGGATCCTCGACGGCAGCATTCACGCCGAAGGCCCCATCGTCAAAGGCCGCACCTCCTACAACATCGGATTGCGCCGCTCGTGGCTTGACCTGCTGACGCGCCCGATCTTTGCCATCTACAATCACAACCACAAGGACGAGCAGACGTCCGTCTCTTACCAGTTTCATGATCTGAACGCCAAACTTACGCATATCTTCAACGACCGCTCGCGCATTCATCTCAGCATCTATTCAGGTAACGACGGGCTCCACTCGAAGTATACAGACCGCATGGAATATACCAAAGGTACCGTTGAGAGAGGAACCTACAAGAATGACTTCAAGTGGGGAAACTTCAACGCGGCCATCAACTGGAGCTACATCTTTTCTCCCAAGTTTTTCGCCAACTTCACGACTGTTTACACGCATAACCTATCCCGTTTCGCCGGTCATGATGATGAACACGTCACCTCCGGGAGTCAAAAGGACGCCGCAGTGTACCTCAATGAACACAGCCATCAGTCCTCCATCGACGACGTGGGGACACGACTGGCGTTCGAATACCGTCCTGATCCACATCACCATATCCGCTTCGGCCAGGACTACACGTACCATCTGTTCCGTCCGCAGACCAGCAATCAGATCTACTATCAGGGCACTCAGGGGGAGCCGAATGACACGATTCGCTCACAGAGTTCAAACCGCCACACGGCTCATGAGATCAATCTGTATGCGGAAGACGAAGTGACCGTCAACGACAGATGGAGCTTCAACGGGGGACTGAACGCCGTGTGTTTCGTGATCGGAAACAAGACCTTCTGCAACATCGATCCGCGTCTGGCCCTGAAATACCAGCTCAACCGCCGGGTCTCCCTGAAGCTGAGCTACACCTATATGACCCAGTTCGTCCATAAAATATCCAATGCTTTCCTCGACTTACCTACCGACTACTGGGTGCCCACAACCCAGCTGCTCAAGCCGATGCGTTCCTATCAATTGGCCGCCGGCATCTACGCGCAGCTCAACAGGCACTGGACGGTCTCGACGGAAGGCTATTGGAAGCGATCCGGAAACCTGCTGCAGTATAGCAGCTGGACAGGCATAGAGCCGCCGGCCGAAAGCTGGGACACGCAGGTCATGCGCGGACGGGGCCGCTTCTACGGCGTCGAATTCGACGCGCATTATCATTCCGCCCGGCTCAAGGCCGACCTTGCCTACACGCTCTCGTGGAGTCAGCGGCGTTTTGACGACTTCTACGACGGATGGTATGATGACAAGTTCGACAACCGTCACAGGCTGCTCATCTCCGCTCGTTACCGTCTGATGGCCAATACCTATGTCTATGCGGGCTGGACCATACACACGGGCAACAAAATGACGATGCCTACGCAATATGCGGCACGCCCCAATCTGCCCTCCGGAGCAGGCATCACGAGCGACGCCGGCTTCATCTACGAGCGCCCCAACAATGTGACGCTGCCGGCATATCATCGACTTGACGTAGGCATAGATTTCCACCGAGTGAACAAGAAAGGGCGCGAACGGATCTGGAACATCAGTTTTTACAATGTCTACTGCCACCTGAATTCGATGGGGGGGACCGTCGACTACAACGAACAGACCAAACGATTCAGAGTCCGGAACCGTGCTTTCATCCCCATCATCCCGTCAATCAGCTACACACTTAAATTCTGAACACAAATGAAAAGAATATTCCTTCTGTCATTCATCATACTGATGCTCGTCGGATGTAAAGACAATTTCGACGTGAACGACATACAGAGCAGCAGGAAGATCGTGGTCTATTGCTTCCCGACGGTGGCTGACACCACGTGGATCAATGTATCGCTCAGCCTGCCTGTCAGCCAGGCGGGAAGCGTGGAACCCGTCAATGATGCTCGCATCGAATACCTGCTCAACGACCAGCCGCTGCCTGTGACGGCCATGGGCGACGGACTGTATTGCGTCACAGGCCGTCAGCAGCCGGGCGACAGGATCCGCCTGACGGTGGCGAAAGACGGTGTGGAGGCCGTATCCGCCATGACCACGATCCCCGAAGCGGTCACTGTGAAGGCCGACACGGTGGTCAAGGTGCGCGTATTCAATTCCTATTATCAGGACATGGAGGACTATGAGCAGTTGGCCGCCACGTTTACGGACGACCCGAAGGCGACGGACTACTATGCCGTGCGCTTGGAACAACGCAGCTATGAAGGTGGAGGGAGCATCCGAAAGGGTAACACCACCTGGTACCTCAACTACTTCGACCCCGCCTGCAGACAGGCGGAATGGGTCTGGGAAGATTCGATATGCACATGGTCATCAATCGGGACAGAGAGCGAAAACCTGCTTCACCCGACCAGTAAGATAGATGACGCCTTCGGCTTCAGCAATGACTTCTATCAAGACTTCTACATCTTCAACGACGCATCGCTCGCGGGGGGCAGCTACACGCTGCATCTGAACGCGAAGGAATACCTGTCGCCGCATGGCGGATTCGTATTCTACCGTCGTTACCGCTGCGTGCTCTACCATCTCTCGCCTGAGTTTTACCGCTTCGTGAAGTCCATCAACGACATCGAGAACAACAAGTTGGCCAAGGCAGGCCTGTCACAGATCACGCCCACTTACACCAACGTCAGGGGCGGCGCAGGCGTCGTGGCCGGCTACAACAGCTGCGTCTCCAACTGGCAACCGATCATCACCGGCGTCAATGAATTCAGCGACGACATCCTATATACCAATGATCAAACGGACTGACATGACAGACAAGGAATCACAATTCGTATGGTTTTATTACCGGAAGAACACGCTTGATACGCGTGCGGCCATACGTCGTTTCGAGGCCCGGACGCACTTCCGGCGACATTACCGTTGGCAAGTCGCGGCAGCAGTGGCGTGCATCGCGGCCGTCATCGGTTGCTACCTCACAGCCCAGACATGGCTGTCGTTGACTGAATACGCCGCGGGCGAGACACCGAGGACATGCCTGCTGCCTGACGGGACGAGCGTGCATCTCGCACCACATGCCACCATCACCTTCCGCAGGATCAGTCCGCGAAGCGTCCGGATGAACGGGACAGCCTATTTTGAAGTAGTCCCCGATCCCGACAGACCATTCGACATTGAAGGGCGCCTGAGCCATGTGCGCGTATTAGGAACAAAATTCCAGGTGGCCGAAAACGAACAGTCGTCACAGATCTACGTCACGCAAGGCAAGGTACTCTTTACGGCCCGCGACAGGAAAGAAGGCCTCGTCCTGACACGCGGCATGAGCGCAACCCTCCAAAAAGGCAGCGCCATACCATCCATGAATGACCGCCCTGCCGTGAACATGATGGCATGGAAGACGCATATACTGCATTTCGACAACACACCGATAGCGGATGTGCTCACCGATGTTGGGAGCTTCTACGGCGTGAAACTGCATACTGTCCACACGGACAAGCGCTTCACGGGAGACATACATACCGGCAGCCTCGCCGAGACGATCGAACTCATCGAACAAACATTAGATATCAATATAGAACAACAATGATCAACAGACTTTATCTGAATCTCTTTCTCGCCGCAGTGACGCTCTCTGCACCCGCGGCGGCACTGGCACAGAACGACGAACCGCAGCGTTGGAGCCTCCGGGCAGGTTTCGGCGGCGTCACCATGAATGACGAATCGCCCGACGGACAGTCGTTCTATACGGGCGATGATCAAGGCAACGCCTTCTTCGCAGGCGGCGAATACTATCTCAGTAAGCGGCTTGCGCTGACCGGCGCGCTCTACTTCGAGCAGGACGGACTGGTTACCGACTACGCCAGCGGCATCGGACTGAAGAAGGTGAACCGCTTGGGCGTACAGGCCGGAGCAGCCTACTACTTCTTCCCTCTCAAGTGGATCGTGCAACCGCACGTGGGTGCATCGCTCCAGACCAACTTCCTCAATCTCGGCCGCATGCAGGGTTCGGGGACCTACAAAGCCGAGCAAGGCTATCCTGGAAACGTCCTGCGGCTCGACTGGGACGTGCGACTGCCTGCCTTGGCCGTGTCTCCCGAGATCGGCGTAGATATCCGCATTCTGAGCAGCTTGTCGCTCTCATTAGGCTGGAACATGCGCTTCGGCCTCTGGGGACACAACCGCAGCGACATCCGTTTCATCGACGGGCCGCTGATGGGGCAATTGACCACACACGTCAACGACAACTTCAGCAAGAGTTTCACCATCGGACTGAAGATGGATTTCCCCACCCGCGGTATCTCGTCGAGGTCCTGGAACAACCTGCTCAACATCCTTCATTCGATCATATCCTCCAAGAAAGGCGTTTATTGACAATCCTTTTGCGGACGGACACAAGGCCAGCCACGGCATGAACGCCGAATGATACCGGAATCCTATTCGTCACTCCCATGAATACTCCCCATACTGACACTGACAGGCAAAAGATGGAAACGGCAGGAACGGAAGGGGAATGACAGAAGGAAAATGGCACGCTTTTTGTTCCGCTTTTAGAAAGAATTCAAATAGGTATTATGAACTTAATAAAAGATGAAAGATTCGGGGGTGAGCGCCCTCTGTTTGGTGCGCACGACCTGCGACTTGAAAATATCGTGATCACCGATGGTGAGTCGGGCATCAAGTGTTGCCGGAACTTGGAATGTGACGGCTCTAAATTTTACGGAAAATACCCGTGGTGGCATGTCGACGGGAGTGTGATCACCAACTGCTACTTTGCGCCGGAGAGCCGCTCGGCTATCTGGTACTCGGACAACATGGTGATGAAAGACTGTGTGATAGATGGTCCGAAGTTCTTCCGGGAGATGAAAAACCTGACGTTGGAGAACGTGAAGATCAACGACGCAGACGAGACTTTCTGGCGCGTGGACGGGCTCCGGCTGAAGCAAGTGGAGCTCCACGAGGGCACCTATCCGTTCATGTTCTCGAAGAACATCTACGTGAACGGATTGGTGAGCGATGCGAAATACGTGTTCCAATACTGCCAGAACGTGGAGGTGCATCATGCCCGGATCACGACCAAAGACAGCTTCTGGGAGTGTGACAATGTGACAATCTACGACTCGGACCTTGACGGCGAGTATCTGGCCTGGCACTCAAAGAACGTCAAGTTGGTGCGTTGCCACATCAGTGGCGAGCAGCCACTGTGCTACATGGACCATGTGACGCTGGTCGACTGCACCTTCGACCCGGCCTGCGACCGAGCCTTCGAGGACAGCACCGCGATCGACGCAACGATCAAGGGAAGCATCACCGAGGTGAAGAATCCGGTCAGCGGACACATCTCTGCCGATGCCATCGGACGCATCACCTATGATGAGTTTGCCAAAGGACACGACTGCAAGATAGAGACAAGAACCTAACAACTATCATATGAAATACGACTTTGACAAAGAAATCAACCGACGCGGAAGTCATTGTGTGAAGTGGGATGCCGCCAAAGACGACGACGTGTTGCCGATGTGGGTAGCCGACATGGACTTTGAGGTTGCACCCGCCATCAAGGAAGCATTGCGCAGGCGCGTCGAGCACGGCGTATTCGGCTACGCACAGGTACCCGAATCCTACTACGAAGCGGTGACCGGATGGTTCGGCCGCCGCCATCAGTGGCAGATAGAACGTGACTGGATCCTCTACACCATAGGCGTCGTGCCAGCCGTCTCATGTGCCATCAAGGCGATGACGATGCCCGGAGATCGGGTCTTGGTACAGACTCCGGTCTACAATTGCTTCTTCTCGTCGATCCGCAACAATGGTTGCGAGATCGCGGAGAATGTGCTCGTCAGAGATGAAGACACCTACCGCATCGACTTCGATGACTTCGAGCGCCAGTGTGCGGACAGCCGCACGACTGTCTTCCTGCTCTGCAACCCGCACAATCCGGCCGGACGCGTATGGCGGAAGGATGAACTGGAACGCATGAACGAGATCTGTCTCAGGCACGGCGTGCGCGTCATCTCGGACGAGATCCATTGTGAACTTGTCATGCCAGGCTATCGTTTCACGCCCTTTGCTGCCGTTTCTGAAGCCTGCCTGAACAATTCGGTCACGCTGAACTCGCCCTCCAAATCGTTCAACACGGCCGGTCTGCAGATCGCCAATGTCATCTGCAAGGATCCCGAACTGCGCCGTCGCATAGACCGCGCCATCAACATCAACGAGGTGTGTGACGTCAATCCGTTCGCCCCCTTGGCCGTCGAGGCCGCCTACAACGAGAGCGAAGACTGGATCGACGAGCTGAACGACTACATCTGCGGCAACTATCAGGCGCTGCGGACGTTCTTCGCGGAGCAGCTGTCCGAGGCGAAAGTAACAAAGATGGAAGGCACCTACTTGGCTTGGGTGGACGTCTCGGCCTGGGGAATCACCTCGGACGAGGTCTGCAGCCTGTTGCTCAAGGAGGGCAAGGTGATGGTCAACAGCGGCACGATGTACGGCCGGAACGTCGGCGAAGGCTTCATCCGGATCAACATGGCATGTCCCCGGAGCCGTCTGATGGACGGACTCGGGCGCATCGGACGCGTGTTGCAGGCACACCGAAAGGGATAATCCTATCGGCTGCAAAG
>ONHE01000156.1 GCA_900317545.1 uncultured Prevotella sp.
GGCACAACGGAGAACGGATCAGAACTTTTCGGACAAACCGGCGCAATATGATTGAATAATTATTCCATTCTTTCAGCGCGCGAAAAAGAGCGGGGTGGACAATCGTCCGTCCCGCTCTTTTTAACGCGGCAGATCGCTCCAAAATCAGCCGAAGTAATAAATTCTGACAAGAAAGCATCCGTAAGAAGCATCCTTTAACTGCATTTTCCAGCCCAAGAGGATATCTCTTGAGGATCCGGAGCATATATTCGGACGCCCCGGAGTAATCATTTGGAGCGGCAAGAGCATGTTTTCGCAGCATCCGCCTGCCCCATTTCGTATAAACATTCACAATCGGCGGAAAACGGGGAAAAATGCTGTTCTGAAACAAAAGGACAAAATTCGGAAATCCGGCAGGGCCCTTGCCGGACGGAAGCCGTCAGCATCGAAGTTCGTATCAAGTGGCTCCGCAGGCGACAACACGGCATTTTATTTGCCCCGCCTCACCACTTCACCCGCCATTTATTTTGCAAATTCGCACTTTTCGTTTATCTTTGCAATCGTCAACAAACTCACTTAAAAACCATGAAACGAATAAGCTACTTGATGCTTGCAGCATTGTTTTGTCTCGCTGTCAACGCAAAGAACAAGCCCTACCGACTGCGGATGGACCTCGCAGGGACATGGCAATTCGCCCTCGACCGTGACTCCGCGCTGACCGCTACGACGCCGATGACGGACACGGTGACGCTGCCCGGAACGACGGACACGAACCGCAAGGGCGACCCGTGCACCAACCGATCGGAGACGACGCATCTCTCCCGACTCTACTCCTACGTGGGCAAGGCGTGGTACTGCCGCGACGTGGAGATCCCGAAGACCTGGCGAAAAAAACAGATCTGCCTCCACTTGGAGCGCACAAAGCCGTCGGTGGTCTACGTGGACGGCAAACGCATCGGCGCCTCAAACGACATCACCACCCCACAGGTGTTTGACCTGACCTCCGCGCTGACGCCGGGACGCCACCGCATAGCCATCCGCATCGACAACGGAAGTGGCATCCCGCAACAGATCTATGCCAACTCGCACGCCTACACGGAGGACACGCAGACCAACTGGAACGGCATCATCGGACAGCTGTATTTAGAGGCTGTCAATCCCGTACACCTCACCAGTCTGACGCTCACACCGTCGGCGGCCCGACGGGAAGTCAAAGTGGCCGTCGGATACGTGGGCGCCACAGCCCCAAAGGCATTGCTCCGCCTGCGCGTGACCGATCTCAAGACCGGACAGGAGATCCGCAATCAAGTGGCCCGCATCATCGACAAACGCGATGAAATGGGCGAAAAGCGCATCGATGCCGTCATTTCCTTGGGCGATGAGGCACGCCTCTGGAGCGAGTTCCATCCGGATCTATACCGGCTGCAGGCCGAAATCGAAGGACAGGACACACTCGCGCAGGACTTCGGCCTGATCGACTTCGAAGCCCGGGGCACGCAGTTCTTCGTCAACGGACACCTCACCTTCCTGCGCGGCAAGCATGATGCCTGTGTCTTTCCTGAGACGGCTCATGTGCCGATGGACGTGGAGTCGTGGCTCCGTTATTTAGGAACGTGCAAGGCATACGGCCTCAACCACGTGCGGTTCCACAGCTGGTGCCCGCCCGAAGCAGCCTTCCATGCCGCCGACCGCTTGGGGATCTACCTCCAACCCGAACTGCCTTTCTGGGGCAAGTTTGACAACAACGACCGCCGGCTGATGGATTTCCTCCACAAGGAGGGACTGCACCTGCTGCGCGCCTACGCCAATCACCCATCGTTCGTGATGATGGCGCTGGGCAATGAGCTGAGCGGAAGCGTCGAAGCCATGGCCGCCTTCGTGAAGGACTTCCGGGCTGCCGACAGCCGGCCGCTATACACCTTCGGATCCAACTATTATCTCGGCTATCAGGGATGGAAGCCCGGAATGGACTATTTCACCACCTGCCGCGTCGGCGGAGAGAAGTATGGCGAATACCATACGCACACGCGCGGCTCCTTCTCCTTTGCGGATGTGGCCGACGGAGGCTACCTCAACCATCTCTATCCCAACACGGTGCAGGACTTTGAGCAGGCCATCGCGAAGTGCCCCGTGCCCGTCATCAGCCACGAGACGGCACAGTTCCAGACCTATCCCGACTTCAACGCTGAAATCCCGCAATACAAGGGCGTGCTCCGGCCCTATAACATGGAGATCTTCCGGCAACGCTTAGCCGACGCCGGAATGGGCGACCAGATGCACGACTTCCACATGGCCAGCGGCCGATGGAGCGCTGCGCTCTACAAGGCCGACATCGAGATGGACCTCCGCACACAGGGGTTCGGCGGCTTCCAGCTGCTCGATCTGCAGGACTATCCAGGCCAGGGCAGCGCCTATGTGGGCATCCTGGATGCCAACATGCAGACCAAAGGGATCATAACGGACAAGGAGTGGCTGTCATTCTGCGCCCCGGTCGTGCCACTGCTGCGCACGGATCGGTTCTGCTACCGGAACGACGAGACCTTCCGCGGACGCGTTCAGATAGCCGCCTACACCGAGGAACCGCTCCGCGAGACAACCCTCCAGTGGACGCTGAGCAGGCTTCCGGCCAACGGAGCGCATCACGCGAAAACCCTGACCGTCAGATGCGGACAGCTCGCAGTGCCCAACACGACCACCGGCCTGATTACGGTGGGCGACCTGCAGATACCGCTCGGCGAGGTCATGCCGGCCGGACAGACTGCCGGAGCCTATCGACTGACGCTCACAGTGGGATCTCACAAGAACGGCTATGATCTCTGGATCTATCCGCAGACGACAGCTCCAAAACCGCCAAAAGGTCTGATCGTCACCGCAAAACTGACCGATGAAATCGGCAAAAAACTGCAATCGGGCGCCCGCGTGTTGCTCATGCCCGACTCGGCCGAATACGCCGGAAACACCGTAGGCGGACTCTTCACCACCGACTATTGGAACTGGCGCATGTTCAAGACCATCTCTGAACGCAACAACAAACCCGTCTCGCCCGGCACATTGGGCATTCTGACACGCCCAGAGCACCCCCTCTTCAGCGCCTTCCCCACCGAAAGCCACACCAACTGGCAATGGTTCCCGATCGTGAAAGCCTCCCGGCCGATGATCCTTGACCGTCTTCCGGCCGGCTACAGACCGATCGTACAGGTCATTGACAACATCGAACGCAACCATCGGTTGGGCCTTATCTTCGAACTGAAGGTCGGCGAGGGCCGGTTGCTCGTGTGCATGAGTGACCTCAGACAGCAGGAGCGCTATCCGGAGTCGCAGGCACTTTACCGCAGCATCCTTAGCTATATGGACTCCGCCGACTTCAATCCGCAGACGGCCCTCACACTCGAACAGCTGCGGGAGGCCTTCGCTGACGCGGCAGAAACAACGAAGATCAAACGATTGGACAATATTTCCTATTGACGGGACCCGCCATCCCACTTGCCCGATGAAATCGCCCGACGTGTAAAAACGGACGGTTTCATCGGTTTTTTTGTTTCCGCCAGGTCGTTCAGAAGATCATCGACAGCCTCGCAGAACAGCGAAGCTGCAAGAACTGAACCGGGCCCTCGCCCAGCTGGATCTATACGAAGGGCCTGACAACCGAAAGCTATCCTTTCGGCAGACAAAAGCTATCCTCCGGGCACATGAAAACACCCCCTCGCGCATATGATAGCTCCGGGCAGTCCAAAGCATAGCTTTCGGCCGCCTATATGATAGCTCCGGGCGGCCCGGAGCATAGCTTTGCGCAGGGCATACGACAGGTATCGTTTGGACAAAGGAAAAAAGAAAGGGTCAGAGAAGATTTTTCATCTTCCCTGACCCCTTTGCGATGGCGGATGGATGCCGTGTATGGGACGTGTCCGTCAACCTGGTCATTTCTTGCGGGGACGGCGCATAGCCCAGCCTTCTTCGCTGAAATCGGGCTCCTCCCCTTTCAGTTTGAACGCCTTGCCGCTTATCAGTTCGCGCCAGTCCTCATGCTGCCGGGTCTGCTGTTCGCGCGGTGCGCGTCCCCGGCTGTTGCCGTGCCGTCCGGCAGTATCGCCTTTCTGGTCGCGCTGCCGTCCGCGTTCAGACCGTCCGTGTCCGCCCTCTTCGGCGTCGTTGCATCGCACCTCGCGTCCCTTATAGGTCTGTCCGTTGAGAGCATTCATCACCTTTCGGGCATCTCCTTCAGGCACTTCGATGTAGGAGAACTTGCTCAGCAGGTCGATATGTCCCACCTCCTGGCGTCCGTGTACATGCCGGTTGAGAAACTGCATGATCTCTCCGGGATAGAAACCGTCGGCCTTTCCGAGA
The DNA here is from genome assembly GCA_900317545.1 of uncultured Prevotella sp. Taxonomy (GTDB): domain Bacteria; phylum Bacteroidota; class Bacteroidia; order Bacteroidales; family Bacteroidaceae; genus Prevotella. The sequence goes on from ONHE01000156.1 coordinate 4,324, forward strand.
TTGATAAACAGGCGGCGGAAGCCCGATTCGGCCTCATGCTTGCGCCGTCCGTTAGACACACGGCCCCGCCCCGGCTCCTTCGCATCCCGCGCGCCGCGCTTTGCGGTCGTCGGTTTCTCCAATACGGGGGCGTTCTTGTAATACTCCAAGAAGCGTCCGAAGGTCACGGTGACCATCTTCTTGATAATATCCTCCTTGTCAATGTATTCAAACTGACGGTTGATGTCATTCATATAGGTGGCGATCTGCTCCTCATCGACATCCGTTTTCAGGATGTCATCCATCACCTTGAACAGCTGCTTCTTGCAGATCTCCACCGGTTTGGGCAGCTCGCCGTCGACAAATGACTTGCCGATCTCTTTCTCTATGGCCTTCACTTTCGACTTTTCGCGCGTGTGGATGATGGATATCGAGGTGCCTTTCTTGCCTGCTCTTCCTGTCCGGCCGCTGCGGTGGGTGTAGTTCTCGATGTCATCGGGCAGTCCGTAGTTGATGACATGCGTCAGGTCATCAACGTCCAAGCCGCGCGCCGCCACGTCTGTGGCGACCAAAAGCTGTACGGTATGCTGGCGGAACTTCTGCATGGTGAGGTCGCGCTGCTGTTGACTGAGATCGCCGTGCAGTGCTTCCGCGTTGTATCCATCCTTGATCAGCTTGTCCGCAATGTCCTGTGTCTCAAGCTTGGTGCGGCAGAAGATGATCGCAAAGATGCGCGGATGGAAGTCGACAATACGTTTCAGTGCCAAGTATTTGTCCTTGGAGTGAACCATATAATAAATGTGATTCACGTTTTCAGCACCCTCATTGCGGCTCCCGACCACGATTTCCTTGTAGTCGTGAAGATAGTTCTTGGCGATGTGCTCCACCTCTTTGCTCATCGTGGCGGAGAACAACAGCGTGTTCCGATCAGTGGGGACGCCCTCGAAAATGGCGTTGATGCTCTCCGAGAAGCCCATGTTGAGCATCTCGTCCGCCTCATCCAAGACGACGTTATGCACCTTGTCCAACTGCGCCACGCCGCGGTTCATCAGGTCAAGCAACCGTCCCGGTGTGGCAACGATGATCTGCACGCCGTGCTTAAGCGTGCGGATCTGCGCCCCGATGTCCGTTCCGCCATAGACGGGGACGATGTGCAGACCGTCGATATACTTCGCGAAGCTGTTCAAGTCGTCCGCGATCTGCAGGCAAAGCTCACGTGTAGGACTCAGAACCAATGCCTGCGTAGCCTTGTCAGCAGGATTCACCTTCTGCAGGAGCGGGATTCCGAAAGCGGCAGTCTTGCCGGTTCCCGTCTGCGCCAATGCGATCACATCGTTGCCTTCACCAAGTAAATAAGGGATAACTTCTTCCTGTACGGGCATCGGATGTGCGAAGCCCAAATCCTCAATGGCTTTTCTGATCTGATCAGAAACGCCCAATTCTTCGAATGTTTTCAAATTCTTGTTGTTAAAAAAATACCAGATATAAAAGGGAAATGCCACCAACAAGAACCCACAAGACACGCGATCACTCCCATATAAAGGAGGAACTGATTGGGTGGCTGACCCTCTTTTCGGATGCAAAGGTACCACTATTCGACGACAAAAAATGCTTTTCACCGCATTATTATTGTTTTTTCACACAAAAAGAACTATATTTGTCCGTATGAAAATCGGTATTTTTTGTTCTGCGAACGAGCAGATCGACCCCGACTTCTTCCGCATGACGGAAGAACTCGGACAGTGGATGGGCCGCAATGGGCATACCGTCGTCTTCGGCGGATGCAACTTGGGGCTGATGGAGTGCGTAGCCAAGGCCGCCCGTGAAGCTGGCGGAAGGACCATCGGCGTGATCCCCACGAAGGTGGAGAAGGATGGACACGTGTCCGAACAGATGGACGTCAGCATCGCCTGCGACAATCTCAGCGACCGCAAGGATCTAATGCTGGCCCACAGTGATGTGTGCATCGCCCTGCCCGGAGGCATCGGAACGCTCGACGAAGTGTTCACCGTGGCAGCCTCGAACTGCATCGGCTATCACGCCAAACGCGTCATTCTGTACGACATGAAGGGCTTCTGGAAACCGCTGACGACGCTTTTGGACACGCTGAAGCAACAGGGATTCATCCGCGGAGACTATCAACGGCAGATCCTCACAGCCCATGACCTGCCCGAACTGATCAGTCTGCTGTAGTCCGTCGGGCACTTCAGCGGAACATGCGGTCCATCACCAAGGCGATCGCACCATCGCCGGTGACGTTGCAGGCGGTGCCGAAGGAGTCCATGGCGATATAGAGTGAGATCATCAGAGCCTGCTGATCGGCATCAAATTCCAATATGCTCCCGAGCGAAGCCAATACTGCCATGATCGCCCCACCGGCCACACCGGGCCCCGCCACCATCCTGATGCCGAGCATCAGGATGAAGTTTATGAAGAGCAGAGAACCGTGGGGAAAATCCTCGAGCAGGCAGATGGTCAGCGCACAGGCTGAGATCTTCATGGCCGAACCAGACATGCGGATCGTCGCGCACAATGGAACGACGAAGCCGACGATTCACTCCGTCAGACCGTTGCGGACCGATTGGCTCAGCGTCACGGGGATCATGGCGGACGAGGAGGTGGTGCCAAAGGCCATGAAATAGGCCGGAAGCATGTTCAGAAGCAGCCGGAAGAGATTCCGACAGACCACTTCACCCGCTATCAGAAGCTGATAGACCAGGATCAGAATGTGCAAAATGAAGATCACAACGATGATCTGAGCGAAGACCAAGAGGATCCGGCAGGCCTGGCCGGAGCAGGTCATATTGAGGAAATCAGCAGTCTCTCGGCCATCTTCCGACCCAATGTCTCGCACTGAAGTCGTGTCTCCGGCGTCAGCGCCTGCTTCATCTCCACCGGTTCGCCGACAACTTCGAAATGCAGACGTTGCTCGTTCCACTCACCAATCTTCTGCACGGCCTTGCCCGCCCAGCCATAACTGCCGAACCAACCGATATAATGATTCTTCACGTCACGATTGGCGATCTCGCTCAAGAGCTCGTCCATCTCATGGTAAAGGCCTGCATTATAGGTGGGCGCACCGACGATCAGGCCGCGGAAGCGGAACAGATCGCGGAGGATATAGGAATGGTGTGTTTTTGAGACATTGTACATGCTGATGTTCTTCAGGCCTGCTTCCGACGCGGCATTGGCGATGACTTCGGCCATTCTTTCAGTGTTCCCGTACATCGTCCCGTAGCAGATGAGGAGCCCGGGATCTGTCTCATACTTGCTCATACGGTCATATAGCGCGACCACACGATCCGCATAGCGGTGCCATACGGGCCCGTGGGTGGAGCAGATGTAATCTATCTGCACGCAAGAGAGTTTCTTCAGCGCACTCTGAACGGGTGTGCCGTATTTGCCGACGATGTTGGAGTAGTAGCGAATCATCTCCTGCCAGCACCAGTCTGTGTCGATGGCCTCGTCGATGATGCCGCCGTTGAGGGCACCGAAGCATCCGAATGCGTCGCCGGTAAAGGAGACATGGTCGGTCATCTCGACTGTTACCATTGTCTCGGGCCAGTGGACCATCGGTGTCAGAAAGAACATGAGCTCATGGTGTCCTAACGAGATGGAATCGCCATTTTTCACCTCTATCTGTCCGTCCTCAATGCCATAGAATCCCTTCATCATGCTGAAAGTCTTCTTGTTGCCGATCACTTTCACGTCCGGATAATATTTCCGAAGCAGCGAGAGGGATCCGCTGTGATCCGGTTCCATATGGTTAACCACGAGATAATCGATGGGACGGTCACCGATCACTTCACGGATGTTCTCGACGAACTGCGTGAAGAAGTCCACCTGCACGGTGTCCACGAGGCACACTTTATCGTCATCGATGAGGTAAGAGTTATAGGAGACGCCCGTAGGCAATGGCCACAGACCTTCGAAAAGCGCTTTATTGCGATCGTTCACGCCTACATAGTAGACTTTTGGGGTTATTTCCTTCATATGCTGTTAGATGTTTTGATTTTTTGTTTCATGATTTCCCCGAATTCCGGAGACACGTAGTTATTGATGCCCTTGCAGCATTCGGCCGAGAAAAGGAGCCCGTCACAGATGGCCTGGTCCCACTGTTCGACGGTCAGCCCGCGCTCTATGTCGGCGCGGCGGATATTCTGTTTGAGCATGCCATAGATGAAGCCTGCGTTGAAGTTGTCACCTGCGCCGATGGTGCTCACCGTGTCAGTGCCGATGACGGGATAGCTCCGCTTGAGTCCGCCTTCAGCTCTGAGCTCCACGTTGCGGGCACCATGGGTGTAGATAAACTTCTTGCAGTAGAAGGAGATCTCTGCATTGTAGACTTTGTCCGGGTCCTGCATGCGGTAGATGACATCAAAGTCCTCGAAGCTCCCGCGCACGATGTCGGCATATTCGAGGTTCTCTATGAGATTGGGCGTGATCTTCATCACGTCGTTGCGGTGTGCCGCGCGGAAGTTGACATCATAATACAGGATGGCCCCATGACTGCGGGCGTAGTCGAGCAGGCCCATTACCTGGGGACGGATGACAGGATTCACGGCATAGAAAGAGCCGAAGATGACGATGTCGTCGGGCTGTATGTCGGGATAGACAAAGTCGAGTTGGTCATGCGGATGATCTTTGTAGAAAAGGTATTCCGCATCATTGTGATCGTCGAGGAAGGCTAATGAGATGGGCGACTTACTCTCGGGGAACCGGTTCACGTTGGCTGCGTCGACGCCATTATCCTGCAGAAAACGGATGATATGGTCTCCCACCCGGTCGTTGCCGGCTTCAGAGATGAACGTGGTGCTGACGCCTGAGCGCCCGAGAGAGATGATGCCGTTGAACACCGAGCCGCCCGGGAAAGCTCCGATGGGCTGGCCTGACCGGAAGATGATATCAAGGACGGTCTCGCCTATTCCTATTACCTTACGCATGATCGATTCGTTTGCAAGTGCAAATATAATGGAATTCGGGGGAAAAACAAAAGGAATGCTCCTCTTTTTTGTTTCCTCTCGGGCAGCCGCAGGACTGCCGGGGGAAGAAATAACCGGCATTTCGCGCTGTCGGGAAACGAAAAATGCGTAATTTTGCAGACACAATGAGATACAACACACACCAGCTCAGCAACGGACTGAGGATCATTCATCTCCCCGCGGAAGGCCATGTGGTCTACTGTGGTTATGAAATCAACGCCGGCACACGCGACGAACTGCCGGGCGAGGAGGGACTTGCGCACTTCTGCGAGCATCTCTCTTTCAAGGGAACTGCACACCGCCGCGCCTGGCATATCATCAACCGGCTCGAGAGCGTGGGCGGTGACCTCAACGCATTCACCACCAAGGAGGACACCGTCTACTATGCGGCCATCCTCCGAGAACACACAACACGGGCCGCGGACCTGCTCACCGATATCGTCTTCCACAGCACCTACCCGCTGAACGAGATTGACAAGGAGGTCGAAGTGATATGCGATGAAATCGAGAGTTACAACGACTCGCCGGCCGAACTGATCTATGACGAGTTTGAAAACACCATTTTCGCCGGTCACCCATTGGGGCATAACATCCTCGGGGAAGCCGCACGCGTGCGCAGCTTCACCACAGCGGACGCCCTCCGCTTCACACGCCGCTACTACCGACCCGACAACGCCGTCTTCTTCGCATACGGCGACATCGACTTTCAGCGCATGGTCCGGATGCTCGAACAGGCCACTTCCGATCTCTCCAAAGGCCAGGAACCGACACCGCGCAACACCGCACTCCCGCCCTATCAGGCACAGGAATTAGTCCGCAAACGGGGCACCCACCAGGCGCATGTGATGATCGGAAACCGTGCCTATGACATCCATCACCCGCTCCGCATGGCCCTCTACCTGATCAACAACATGCTCGGAGGACCGGGGATGAACGCACGTCTGAACGTCAGTCTGCGCGAACACAACGGGCTGGTCTATACTTCGGAGAGCTCAATGGTCAGCTATGGCGACACCGGACTATGGTGCGCCTACTTCGGATGCGATCCTCACGACGTGAACAGATGCAGGCGATTGGTCAAGAAAGAACTCGACCGACTGATCGAAAGCCCCGTCAGCGAGGCCAAACTGAATGCTGCGAAGAAACAACTGAAAGGACAAATCGGCGTCGCATGCGACAACCGCGAGAGTTTCGCGCTCGATTTCGGCAAGAGTTTCCTGCACTACGGATGGGAGAAAGACATCACCTCGCTCTACCGCCACATTGACGCGGTGACGGCAGCGGATATCCGTCGCGTCGCCGCCGAACTCTTTCCCTCCGACCGCCTGACCACGCTGCTCTACCTGTAGCCCGCATCCGCCACATCCTTCCTTGACATTTGGACGGTGGAAAGAACGAGTGAAAGAGTTGGTGAGCTTTGAGTTGTAAACTCCACAACGAAAGGCAGGGGCAAGCCTTGTGCCCGCCCGCAAGCACTGAAGCATGAATGCCCACTCCTCATTCCCAACGTAGGGGCGGATCGGCGTATCCGCCCGCAAGCTGCGGAATCAATCAACAAGACGAATGGACGAATGGCATGAACCGCAGATCACGCCGATGACAAGGATGGATAGGATTGAAATGAAGGTTGGAAAGATAAGCCATGAGATAAGCGGATAGCATCTTGCGCGCAGAGGCTTTGCCCATTTCAACGTTCCGTTTTCCCCATCTCACCGTCACAAAATACACACCTGCAAACGCCTCCTGTCACCCCTCCGACAGGCATAAATTTCATCCGTCCGGAGCATACGTATGATATGCCGCGCGCAGAGCTATGCTCCGGGCCGCCCGGAGCTATCATTTGGGCGGCCAAAAGCATAGCTTTGGACGGCCAAAAGGATAGCTTTGGCAACAGCTTATGTATCAATCGGTTATAAGTCATACAACCTCCGCCTCTTCCACTTTGACTTTCCTGCACTCCGTCTAAGCCCTTCAGCCGGTCAGAGTGACGGTGACCGTCTCTCCCGCTTTAACCTTCTTGCGCACCGTCTGATGCAGTCTGCCGGTCACGGTGACGGTGACCGTCTGCCGCCGGGATGACAGGTTTGTCACGCGCACCGCGCCTGATTCCAACCGGGTGCATTCCAACCGGTCTCCGTCTGCATAGACATCGACGCCGCAAGCGTATGAATGGCACTCGGAAACACGCATCACCGCCGTCGACTGATCATGGCTGATGCGCGTAGGGACAGTCAGGACGGCACAACCGAACGGCGTGCGGCCGATCCGAAGTGTGGTCTCTGTCACGGCCGAACGGAAATTGCTCACGAGGAGCATGCCCACCGAGTCGGGGTCGAAGACCATCAATCCGTTCCACCCTTCAGGCAAGCAGCCCCGCAAGTCGACCTTTCTATCGCATAAAAGTGCGGTTTCATCGCTGTTCACCTGACTGTAGAGAACCATCTGGCGGCGTCCTACGGAGCTGCCGGACCGGACGTCGCGCGGCCGGTCATCATAGAAGACGTAGAGCTTGGAAGTCATGACGGAGTTGTTGGCGGCGCGGTCTCCGAAGGCCATCCGCAGGCTATCGGTGCCGAGGATGCCCAAAGCACCGTCGACATTGATCCACGGACGGGGGGCACGGAAGACGGTCATCGCGCTGCCATCCGAGGTCTGCCGGCCGAAGGAAGTATAAAAATCGCGATGAATTCGGGTAAATTCGTCGGTGCTGAGTGCCAGCAGTCCGCCCCGTTCACCCGTGATGCGGGCATCGGTGTTGGCCCGAACATCGTCTATATAGACCACCGCATTGCCAGGCGTAGACCAGAGGACGAAGCGCCGGTTTAGCGCCGAGTCGTTCTCATTGAGTGCTCCGTGCATCACGTAACTGTCGCCCTGCAGCTCGAAAGTGGGGCTGCCGGCGGGGCGGGCGTTGGGCTTCGTGCCCGCGACGGTATAGTAGCCAAGCAGGTTGCCCGTGTTTCCGGTTCGGAAAGGCACGATGAGATTGTTGTTCAGAAGATTGAAGGGAGCCACGTATCCGGTGTAGCTCTGCTTGCCGGAGCTCCAGGAGAAGCACGTGAAGCGATCTTTCGTCGCCGCCCGCACGATCTGTTGGTCGGGGAAGAGGCGGGCTTCGGCATGACGGGCGAGGAAATCCGCCCAGGAGGAAGGCTGCAGGTCGGCCGTCGGGAAGTATTCGTGCATGAGCCAGGACATCATGACCCGATGGGCCTCGACGCCCATCCTACGCCCGCCGACATCGGGTCTGAGCAGCCAGGAGCCGTCGGGCGTGGTCGACTGACGGTGACGGATCTGACGGAAGGCACGGTTTTCGAGCATCAGGGCGTCGGCATCCTGGAGCATGCAAGCCATCGTGGAGTAGCTCGTGATCTGGTCATAGAGAAACAGGCTCCAGTCGTTTCCGTTGGGCATGGCCTGTTCGCCGTCGGGCAGCGAGAGCCAGTTGAGCACGTTGTGGGTCACGTTCGCACAGTTGTGAAGGAGTTCGCCACGCCTCCACCGCTCCTGTCCATGAAGTCCCCACTGGAACAGTCGGAGCGCCAGGGCAGCCTCCCCTAATTCCTGGATGACAACATTCTGATAGCTGGTGTGGAAGAATCCGTGGTTCTGGAGCGTCCAGTCAGGGAAGAGATTGGGACCGACGTACAGGGCAGAGGTGTCCGACGGATGGGAGTAACTGTTGACAGCGAAGGCCTGCATGCGCTCGTACCAGGCCAGTGCCAGCTCGTCCGTGGGAAACAGACCGATCGTGGCGGCGAGCAATCCGGTCTCCCAGCCGTTCTCTTCAGCCTTCGTATCGCCCCGGAAACCGGTGGGCACCGATCGCTCAAGCTCATAACTGCACTCGGCGCGGAGCAGTTTCCCGATACACGCACGTTGCCGGAGGGAGAGCCGTTCCCACTGAAAGAAGGCCGAGTAGGCCACGGACATCGCCCAGAGAGAGCTCTCCCACTGGTGGTCGGCCACTGATACGGAGCCCCAGCACCGACCGTCCCGGCATGTCTTCAGCCGATTGGCCTTGTGCGTGGAGTATGCAAAAACAAGCGATTTCATCGCCATTTCCTCTACCGCTTGCCAGCTCACGCCCACGGGCAGTTCCACTTTTCCGCGGGCATATTTGCACAGAAAGGCACAGACCATCGACAGATCGGCGTTCGTGCGCACGCCTCGTTCGTCACTTCCCATCGTGTTTTCGCCCTTGAAACAGCCTGAAGCAGAGTCCACGGGCTGGTATGCGGCCTTGACATAGGTGGTGAAACGGGCGAGCATCTGCAGCAAGCCCTGCTTCAATTCGGGTTCGGGGATAAAGTCGGAGGAGGCTTTCGCGCTGCCGACAGCCATGAGGCAGAGGAAGAGGAGGAGGGGTTTCAGTTTCATGATGTGTAGATTCAGTTTTCAAAAAGCAAGTTCTCGCCCGATGAAATGGCATCTTTTTGCCGATCTGGAACACTGTTTTACGGATCCGAGGAGCATGGTTCAGAGGTAGAGGATGGCTTCATTTCCCTCGTTGAAGAGCAGGTCGAGGATGCTCAGATTGGGTTGGAAGCCGTGCTTGAGGGCATAGACCTGGTAGTAAGGACGCAGCTCGAAACGCTCGTCGAAACCCGGATGCTTGGGACTGATGATGTCTCGGAAATCGTCGATCAGCTGATCCGCCGCATCAGCAGCCGAGGTTTCAGTCTGCTGTTGCGATCGTCCGCCCGCTGCATCCGCCGTCTGCACATATTGTTCCGTGACCTTCAGGCGGGGCCGGACGTCTAACAATTCGCACACGGTTTCGGTAATCGCCATGTTGAAATCAAAGAGGAAAGTCCACCGCCGCTCAAAGAAGGGACGGAGATCGTCGGCATAATAGTCGAAGAAAGGGCTCTCCCCGTAGGCGCTCATCAGTGCGTTCCAGTGCAGATGACGCCAGTTCCCGTGATCGCTGATACGCATTTCGCGCATCGGAAACTTGGGATACGGCGACTGCGCCGTGTAGACCGGCGAGGGCTTCTCCACCGGTACGGTCAGAGCCTGCACGCCGTTTGTCGTCATGATCAGACAACGGTTGCGGTAGGTCTGCTTGATATAGTGGTCGCAAGACTCGATGAGACACTGATCGTAACGGTTCAGCTTCTGATACCATTGGATCGGTCCGAAATAGGCAGAGGATAGAAGTGCAGTCTTCACCATGGCAAATGGAACAGTCGGAAGGCCTTTCCCCGGATTTGAAAATGATGGACCAGCAGCTCCGCCGTGTCGGTCTTGACCAAATAGAAATGGCAGTCGGGACAGGGACAGCGGTCACAGCAGCGGTAGGGAATGAGATAACGGTCACGTCCGATGGACAGTGTGTCGCCCGGAACGGCCTTAATACGCCCGAGCAGAGGGATGCTGTCGCCGAAGATGACGACGTCGCCGCGGTCAAAATGCGTGCGCAACAGACGGTTCACCATGACACGGTCGCCTTTCCGGAAATCCTTGCTGAGGTCGGCAGGAACAGTGTAGACAGTGAAGACAAAGGCGCGAACGGCAAGCATCAGGGCAAGTGCGACGATCAGCGCCAATATAAACTTGAGCGCGTTTCGCATCGTATATAGTTCAGAAAGGCATGCTCCCGACGGAGCGCACCTTTATTTGATATTGTCCACCAACGTGAAGAGACGATTCCAGCGGATGCCTCCGAAACCTTTACGGTCGGGATCCGAGGACCACCAAATGAAGATCGGTTTGCCGACGATATGATCTTCGGGCACGAAACCCCAATAGCGAGAGTCGGCCGAATTGTGCCTGTTGTCGCCCATCATCCAGTAATAGTCCATCTTGAACGTATAGCTCGTGGCCGGCTTTCCGTTGATGTAGATCTTGCTGTCCTTCACGGTGAGATCGTTACCTTCATAGACTCGGATCGGCCTTTCATAGACGGCGATGTTCTGCATGTTGAGTTTGACCGTCGCACCTTTCTTCGGAATCCAGATCGGACCATAGTTGTCGCGTGTCCAGCCGGTCACTGCGTTGAGCGGATAGAGGTCGCCCGTCTGCGCGTCCGTGTTCAGGCGGATGCTCTCGACCAAGTCCTTGCGGGCCGAAAGAGCCTTCACCGCAGCCTTCGTCAACGGCATGCAGCCGCTCTGGTTGAGCATCGTCAGATCCTCTATCGATATGCCCAACTGCTTCATAAGCTCGTCGGGCAGGTTGTTGCGCAGCTTGACGTAGTAAGTGTACTGCACGTTTTCCGGCTCCTTGTTGGCCTTTCCGTCGAGATAGACGATGCGATTTTTGATCTGAAGTGTCTGCCCCGGCAGGCCCACACACCGCTTCACGTAGTTTTCCCGACGGTCTGTCGGACGTGAAATGATGTCTCCGAACTTGTTCGGATTATCCTTGATGTAGTTCCGTCCCAATGTGTAGATCCAGTCGAAGTAATCCCGCTGCCGCTGCGGGGTCAGCGTCCGGACATCGATGGGATTGGGTGTATCCTGCTCGTAGAGCTGCTGTCCAAACGAGTAAACCAGCTGATAGTAGTCGGCTGCTTGGTATTCGGGCTCGTTGACCAGTGAATCTCCGGCCGGATAATTGAACACCACGATGTCGTTGAGCTTGACTTTGCCGAGTCCTTTCACGCGCCGATAGTCCCAGTGAGGCCACTCGATGTAGGACTTGGTGTTGATGATCGGGAGCGTATGTTGCGTGAGCGGCATCGTCAGAGGGGTCTGGGGAATGCGCGGGCCATAGCTTACTTTGCTCACGAAGAGATAGTCTCCCGTGAGCAGACTCTTCTCGAGCGATGACGAAGGGATCACGAAATTCTGGAAAAAGAACAGGTTGATGAAGTAGACAGCTACCAAGGCGAACACCAAGGCGTCCACCCAGCTCATCACAAAGCGCACGGGGCGCTCGGCGTCTTTCCACCACTGCCACCTGATCTTCTTCGTGATGTAAACGTCATAGATAAAAGGTATGACGAGCAAACCCCACAAACTCTTCACCCAAAAGAGAAAGAGGAGGTAGCAGATGAGCACTGCGATGAACTTGGCCCATTGCTTTTTCATATTCAGATTTGCCTTTTCCTTGTCAATCATCTTGCTTCAATGTAATTCAAAGTTGCTTTTCAGAGGTTCAGAATTTAAACAGATCGCTTGTCGTAAGCAGTCCCCGGTGATCCCGGGTGTATTCTGCGGCGAGCACGGCGCCTAATGCGAAGCCCTTGCGGGAATGCGCATCATGGGTGATCATGATCTTGTCGGCCTCGCTGTCATAACTTACGGTGTGGATGCCCGGCACCTCTTGATGGCGCACGCAGTTGATGAGGAGCTCCCGGTCTTCGTGTTCGGCCGATCCGTCCACATGCCCGTCGTCCCACACGGTGGTCCCGAGTTTCCATGACTGCTTGCGTTCGACTTCCCCAAGGATATCTTCCGCCAGCGTGATGGCAGTGCCGGAAGGCGCGTCAAGCTTATGGACGTGATGGGTTTCTTCCATCTCCACGTCATACTGAGGGAACTGATTCATGATGCGGGCGAGATATCTGTTGACGGCGGAGAATATCGCCACGCCGATCGAAAAGTTGGAAGCCCAGAACAAGGTGTGCGCTCCGTCTTTGGTCAATGCCTCTACGTCGGCCCTGTGATCTTTCATCCAGCCGGTCGATCCGGAAACTACCTTCACGCCATGTTTGAATGCCCGGAGGTAGTTATCATAGGCGGCGGTGGGATTGGTGAACTCTATAGCGACGTCAGCAGATGCAAACGCGGGCGAGTCAAAATCGTCCTGGTTGTCGATGTCAATAATGCAGACAATTTCATGGCCACGTTCCCGGGCGATCTCTTCAATCATGTGCCCCATCTTCCCGTAGCCTATCAGTGCTATCTTCATCTCTTTTGGAATTAATTTACGGCAAAGATACTGATTAAAAATGAAAAAGATCTGATTCGCAAACTTAAATTATTCAAAATCGACACGAATGATGTCAAAATTGCGTTTAATGTTTGAAAAAGTTGGGGAGAAACGATAAAAAGCGTATCTTTGCACCATCAATTCGAATCATTGTACACATGCACAAGATCCATCTCTGTATAGGGTTAGCACTTTGTTTCACATTTGTTTCCTGCTTCAAGGACGAACCGCTCAATGCCGAGTGTGACATCGAAGAGGCAGCCGTGCCTACCGCCGACCCGCTCAGCATTTTCTTTTCACCCACAGACACCGTTCTGCGGGTTTTATCTTCCGACAGTGTCATCAACTTCAACGTGCGCCGGCATGCCGACCTGACGGCTCTCGCACTGACATTCAAGCTCACTCCGGGCGCCACCATCAATCCCCCGAGCGGCAGCACGCACGATTTCTCGGCCGGAAATGTGCGCTACACGGTCACCTCGGAAGACGGATTGTGGCACCGCAACTATCAAGTGGGCTTCACGCCGGTGACCCGAGCTGTGAAGGACACGGTGATCTACAATTTCGACAACTATGAATTGGAGGCGAAAGACCATCATTATTATATATGGCACAACGAGCTTCCCGACGGCACTTTCGGCAACAATTGGGCGACGGGAAACCCGGGATTCCAGCTCAGCATGGGCAATGCGGCCCCCGAAGAATATCCTTCCGTGCCGCTCAAAGACGGCTTCGACGGTGCCTGCATCCAGCTGACGACGCGCAGCACAGGCTCTTTGGGCGAACTGGTCAACAAGCGCATCGCCGCCGGAAACATGTTCCTCGGCCAGTTTGACCTGTTTTCGGCGCTCGCCAATGCCATGAAGGCAACCCGCTTCGGCATCCCCTTCGACCGCAAGCCGCAGCGCCTGAAAGGCTGGTACAAATACTCGCCCGGCCCGAAATACCAGGATCAGAATGGCAACATCATAGCCGGGCGCACGGACAGTGCCGCCATTTACGCCGTCTTCTACCGCAACCACGACGACGCGGGCAATCCTGTCGTGCTCTATGGAGACAACGTCAAGACCAGCCCACAGATCATTGCGATCGCCGATCTGACGCCGGTGAAGGAGGCAAAGGAATGGACCGAGTTTGACATCTCATTCGTCTACATGGGCGACATCGACACTACGCTGCTCGAAAACCGCGGCTACAACCTCACCATCGTATGCTCCTCAAGCTACGAAGGCGACAAGTTCGAGGGCGCCATCGGCTCTCAGCTGCTCGTAGACAAGATCAGTGTCATCTGCGAAAAGGAGGAATAAGAATATGAGAAGAATACTATCTGCCACTCTCTGCGGCCTGATGGCCCTGACGGCCACGGCACAAAGCCGGTTCACAGACGACCTGCACCTATTCACCCGCATAGGTTACAACATCGGAGGGACGGCCCCCGTGGGGCTCCCGGCTACCATCCGCAAGCTCAACGACTATAAGCTGCAGCCCAATCTGCTGCTCGGAATAGACGCGAGAAAGCCAATCGGAGGATCCTGGATCATCATTGTCGGGCTCCACAGCGAAGACAAGGACATGCGGGAAGATGCCCGCGTGAAGAACTATCACATGGAGATCGTCCGCGGCGGACAGTCGCTCGAGGGCATGTTCACCGGAGATGTGGAGACCGTCGTGCGTCAGTGGATGATCACGATGCCCGTCCTGGCAGGTTTCAACGTCACCCCCAAGCTGACGATCAAGGCCGGTCCCTACATCTCCTACGTATTTTCGCACAGCTTTACAGGCAACGCTCACAACGGCTACCTGCGTGTCGGCGACCCCACAGGCGCAAAAGTGGAGCTCGGAAACGATGAAGGCACGCGCGGCACCTACGACTTCAGCGGTGACATGCGACGCTTCCTCTGGGGCGCGGATGTAGGCATCGACTGGCAATACGGCCGCAAATGGGGCCTTTATGCCGACCTTGCATGGGGCCTGAACGGCGTCCATCACAGCAACTTTCACACCATCGAGCAGACGCTCTACCCCATTTTCGGATCCGTAGGGATCATCTATAAACTCAAATAAAAACAACTTTAGAATGAAGAGATTTTACACGTTCATAGCCATGGTCATGCTTACCTTGACCACTATGGCCACTGATTACACCGACTCATTAAGCGTTTCACTGAACGGGGGCAAGCCAACGAAG
This sequence comes from uncultured Prevotella sp., assembly GCA_900317545.1. Taxonomy (GTDB): domain Bacteria; phylum Bacteroidota; class Bacteroidia; order Bacteroidales; family Bacteroidaceae; genus Prevotella. The sequence goes on from ONHE01000156.1 coordinate 19,354, forward strand.
ATGCAAGACGTCGTGATCAACCTCGACAAAAATGCCGACGGGACCTACAATCTCACGCTGAAAGACTTCAGCTTCAGCGGTATGAACGTCGGAACCATCAAGTTGACGAACCTCGCGGGGACCACTTCCGACGGCGTAACGACCATTGACACGAAGCAGAAGACCAAGATCACCGGCGGTTTACTTGGCCCCCTGCTCGGTGAGATCGAGATTACGCTGAAGGCGAAGTTCACCTCCGAGAAGCTCTATGCGGTCATCAGCATACCCGTGAAAGGTGTAGGCGATGTCGTCTGCGTATATGGCGCTGAGTCGACAGTGACACGCATCAGCACCCTGCCGATCCTTCCGGGTCAGAAGGCCGATGCCGTCTATGACCTGAACGGCCGCCGCGTGAGCACCATGGTGCCCGGGCAGGTCTACGTCATCCGCCATGCCGACGGCACGAGCGTCAAGACTGTCGCGAAATAACAGATGGTCAATCGGCCCGTCCCGCCACACATCGGAGGGAAAAGACTGTGAAGTTGAGGGATAAGAGATGGTCCGGGCGGCCATTCTTATCCATCAATGCGTGTCCGGCCCTTATCGGTCCGACGGACGGGATCAAGGCGATATCCGTCCGCAAGGGGCGTTGGTCAGCACGTTGCATTCCCATATATATGTATCAGTCGCGCACATCATTGCTTGCGGGCGGATACGCCGATCCGCCCCTACGCCGGGTATGGAATTACGGTGGGTATGGATGATTGATCGCGGGTGGGCCTTGTGCCCGTCCGCAGGCACCTCTCCCCGGCCCTCCGATGAGAGGAGAGACGGTGGCTAAGAGTAGTTTCCTGTCACCCAACCCGCCACACTGCCGACTCCATATCACTGTTCCGGACCGTCCCCACTAAGCAAACGCGACCAGGAGAAACATGAAAAAATCTTGACACAACATCATTCTGCCTTCCCGGCATCATCCCTCACGACAGAGGAGAAGCCCACGGCGGATTCCCGGAAGGGTCA
>ONHE01000090.1 GCA_900317545.1 uncultured Prevotella sp.
CTACGGTCATCCGGTCCATCCATGTGCTGCCCCCCTCCACTCGGATGGGTCGGGGATGACACTCCTCCACCCCCACCCACGAATAATTGCGCCCAAAAGATGGGTAATCGGAATAAAATGTGTATCTTTGTCCATTGAAAAAAAGGAATGACAACAATCAATGGCAGAAGACTTTGACATCAGGGACGAGCGGCTCAGCTCGGCCGAAAAGGAGTTCGAGAATGCCCTGCGACCCTTGCGTTTCGCCGACTTCAACGGTCAGCCGAAGGTGGTGCAGAATCTTGAGATCTTCGTGGAAGCCGCCAAATACCGCGACGAACCGCTTGACCATACGCTCCTCTACGGGCCTCCGGGATTGGGAAAGACGACGCTCAGCAACATCATTGCCAACGAGTTGGGCGTGGGCTTCAAGATTACGAGCGGGCCGGTGCTCGACAAACCGGGCGACCTGGCGGGCCTGCTGACCTCGCTCGAGCCGCATGACGTGCTCTTCATTGATGAGATCCACCGTCTCTCACCGGTCGTCGAGGAGTACCTCTACTCTGCCATGGAAGACTATCGGATCGACATCATGATCGACAAAGGGCCGTCGGCACGGTCGATCCAGATCGATCTGAACCCGTTTACGCTCGTCGGTGCCACCACGAGGAGCGGCATGCTCACGGCGCCCCTGCGCGCTCGGTTCGGCATCAACATGCACCTTGAATACTACGATCCGGACACCTTGCGGCGCATCATTCACCGCAGCGCACACCTGCTGCGCGTGCCCATCGACGACGAAGCAGCCGTGGAGATCGCCCGCAGGTCACGCGGCACGCCCCGAATCGCCAACTCGCTGCTGCGCCGCGTGCGCGACTTCGCCCAGGTGAAGGGCAACGGGACGATCACGACTGACATCGCACGGATGGCCCTGCAGGCCCTGAACATCGACCAGTTTGGCCTCGACGAGATCGACAACAAGATCCTCACGACCGTCATCGACAAGTTCCGCGGCGGCCCTGTGGGCCTTTCGACCATTGCGACGGCCATCGGCGAGGACACAGGAACCATCGAGGAGGTCTACGAACCCTTCCTCATCATGGAAGGATTCATCAAGCGCACGCCGCGCGGACGAATGGCCACCCGACTGGCCTACGACCATCTCGGTCGCAATCCGTATGAAGGCAACGTGATGCAAACGGAACTGTTCTAAAACCGCAGATATGGAAAAAACAGGACTTTTCGCCGGTTCGTTCGACCCGTTCACCATCGGTCACGATGACATCGTGCGCCGGGCACTGCCCCTGTTTGACAAGTTGGTCATCGGTGTGGGCGTGAATGCGGGCAAGCATCCGATGCTCTCCGTCGAAGACCGCGTAGCGGCGATCAGGCGGCTCTATAGCGATGATCCTCGGGTGGAAGTCATAGCCTACGACGATCTGACCATGGACCTGGTCCAAAGAGTGGGCGCACGGTTCCTCGTAAGGGGCGTCAGGTCGGTGAAGGACTTTGAATACGAGCGCGATATGGCTGACTTCAATCGGCGTATAGGCGGCATCGAGACTATCCTCCTCTTTGCCAAACCCGAATATGAAGCCATTTCTTCGAGCGCTGCCAAGGAGCTCTTCGCCTTCGGGAAGGACATTTCCTGGCTGCTGCCCAAGCAATAGGCTGCGCCGGCATGAAGCGCGAACACCCGCCACAGCATCGCAACTTATCAACTAAAAAGCTATAATTCATCAACTAAAAAATCCCAACTCAATGATAACATACCATGCAGACGGCGTGAAAATGCCGAACATCAAGCGACGGGCAACCACGGCCTGGATACGCAGAGTGGCCGCCGAGCACGGCCGGAAGATAGGCGAGGTAGGCTATATGTTCGTCAGTGACGAGAAGATATTGGCCTGCAACCGAGAGTATCTCGGACACGACTATTACACGGACATCATCACCTTCGACTACGATGAGGGCACCACGGTCAACGGCGACATCGTGATCTCGCTCGATACCGTGCGCTCCAATGCCGAAAAATACGGCAAACGCTACGACGAGGAGTTGCACCGGGTCATCATTCATGGCATCCTTCACCTCTGCGGCATCAACGACAAGGGGCCGGGCGAACGCGAGATCATGGAAGCGGAAGAGAACCGGGCGCTGGATTTATTAGGTAAGAAGTAGGAAGTAAGAGGTATGGAGGGAAGAAGTAAGAGGTATGGAGGGAAGAAGTAAGAGGTAGGAGATAAGAAATAAGAGATAAAAGATGAGTGAGAATAACCTGAGAGACAAGGCTGATACCTTTGCTCTACGCATTGTGAAATGTAGCACACACCTGAAGAAACAATGGAAAGAGTACGTCATAGCCGATCAAATTCTACGCTGTGGAACCAGTATCGGGGCAAACATCTATGAAAGTAAGTTTGCCCAAAGCAATGCGGACTATATCAGTAAACTCAGTATCGCCCTGAAAGAAGCATCCGAAACCTGCTTCTGGTTAAACCTCATTCACTCCTCTGAATTCATAGATGACCATACTTTTGAATCAATGTCAGACGAAGTGGAACAACTGATCAAGATCTTAGTCACTATCATTAAGAAACTGAAAGAAAAGGAAGAGAAAAAGCCCCAGCATTAAAAATGCCAACGACATGCTCTCTTTCCTTCCCTCCTACCTCTTACTTCTTCCCTCCATACCTCTTACTTCTTCCCTCCATACCTCTTACCTTGCAAAAAGCTGCACGGCTTTTTGCACGATCGGGTTGGTCTCGTTGATCACCTGGAAGTACTCCGACATGTCCCATAAGTCGCGCGCCACGAGCGCCTTGAGCTGCGTCTTGAGCGAAGCGACGGTGCGTTCGCGCTCCTCACTGTCCTTCGGTGTAGCCTTCTGACGCTCACCTTCGGCCAGTATTTCATCGATCAGGGACTGCGGAACCTCATATCTGCGGTTGAAATCGGCAAACGTCGGGTATTCCTTCTGCAGCTTCTTGCGGTTGTTGTCGACATATTTCAGGTTGGCATTGATGATGATGCTCTTGGCCGCAAGCTGCCGGTGAAGCGGCGTATACTGCGTGGTATCGAGCGGAACGAAATAGTCAGGCATGATGCCACCACCCCCATAGACCGTCCGGTGGAGCCTCAATGTGGTGAAACGCAATGAATCATCGAAGTGGATACTGTCGGCACTGTAGAGCTCACCATGCTTATACCGCTTGTCGAGCTCACGTGCATAGTCCTCGGCGTCGCCTTTCTTGTACGGCTTCTGGATGCAACGGCCCGACGGCGTGTAATAGTGGGCGATCGTGAGGCGTATCATCGAACCGTCCTTGAACTCGATCGGACGCTGCACAAGGCCCTTTCCGAAGGAGCGCCGGCCTACTACCTCGCCGCGATCCAAATCCTGTATGGCGCCCGTAACGATCTCGGCGGCCGACGCCGAGAACTCATTGATGAGCACAACCACCTTACCCGTGAGCAGCTTGCCGTTGCCCTGGGCACGGAACTCCTGCCGCGGAGCGCGCCGCCCCTGCGTATACACGATGAGATCATTCTTCTGGAGAAACTCGTTGGCGATCATGACGGCCGCCTGAAGATAGCCTCCTCCATTCTCCTGCAGATCGAGGATCAGGTCCTTCATGCCTGCTTCGCGCAGTTTCCTGACACCTTCCATGAACTCGTTATAGGTGGTGGCGCCGAAACTGCCGATACGGATGTAACCCACATTGGGGCGGATCATGTAGACCGCATCGATCGTCTTGACCGGAATCTTGTCGCGTGTGACGACAAAATACTGCACGCCGGCGATGCCGCGACGCACGATTCCGAGACGCACCTTGGTGCCCTTGGGACCGCGGAGGCGCCTCATGATCTCCTCTTTACTCATCTTCACGCCGGCGATAGCCGTGTCATTGACGCTCACGATGCGGTCTCCGGCCAGTATGCCCACCTTCTCCGACGGACCGTTGGTCACGGTCTGGATGACGAGGAGCGTGTCCTGGACCATGTTGAACTGCACGCCTATGCCCTCGAACGATCCCTGAAGCGGCTCCGTCATGGCCTTTGTCTCCTTGGCGGTGCTATAGGATGAGTGCGGGTCAAGCTTCTCGAGCATGCCGCGTATGGCGTCCTCGACGAGCCGTTGCTCATCTACGCTGTCGACATAGAGATTATTTATCGTCATCTCCGCTATCTGGAGCTTGCGCAACGGACTGTCATCGCTGAAGTTGAAGCGCATCTGCGCAGACGAGGGAAGAACGGTAAAGAGGCAAAAAAGGAATACTACAATAAGGTTAAGAGACGCATGCATCCCACCTTTCTGTATGTTCAATCTGTTCAAGTTCATGTTTACAATATAATCTTAAAAATGTTTTTATCTATTGATCTTTTATCTTTCGATGATCTGACCCGCCCAAACGCCATGCCCATGGGGATGCTCCACATTGGTCTCAGCTTTCTTCTTCCTCCTCCGGAAGATCCTCCTCGATGACCAAGTTGTCAATGATGAAGTTCTGACGTTCCATCGTATTCTTGCCCATATAATATTCGAGGAGCTTCTGGACCTGGTCGTTTTTGTGGAGCGTGACCTGCTCCAAGCGCATGTCAGGGCCGATGAAGTGGACGAACTCATCGGGTGAGATCTCGCCAAGTCCCTTGAATCGGGTGATCTCGGGATCGGGGCCGAGCTCGCTGATGGCGTTGATGCGCTCCTCTTCGCTGTAACAATAGCGGGTGATGAAGTCGCTCTTGCGCTCCTTCTTGTCCAATCGGGCATCGGCATCGGCGATCACCCGCCTGTCCTTCACCTTGGTCCGTCGGTTGCGGACGCGGAACAAGGGCGTCTGAAGGACATAGACGTGGCCTTTCTTGATCAGTTCGGGGAAGAACTGGAGGAAGAATGTGATGATGAGCAAACGGATGTGCATGCCGTCGACATCGGCATCGGTGGCGACGATGACCTTGTTGTAGCGCAGCGAGTCGAGCCCATCTTCGATGTCAAGAGCCGCCTGAAGGAGGTTGAATTCCTCGTTCTCGTAGACCACTTTCTTGGTCAGTCCGAACGAGTTGAGCGGTTTTCCGCGGAGCGAGAACACGGCTTGCGTGTTGACATCGCGGCTCTTCGTGATGCTTCCGCTGGCCGAATCGCCCTCGGTGATGAAGATGGAGCTCTCCTCCTTGCGCTCGTTTTTGGCATCCGAATAATGGATCCGGCAGTCGCGCAGCTTCCTGTTGTGGAGGTTGGCCTTCTTTGCGCGCTCGCGAGCCAGCTTGGTTACGCCGGCCATAGCTTTCCTCTCGTGCTCGCTCTCCTTGATCTTGGCCTCCATGATGTCTGCACAGTCTTCCTTATGAATATGCAGATAGTTGTCCACTTCGCGCTTCAGGAAGTCGGCAACGTACTTATTGATCGTTTCGCCGTTGGGCTCCATGAGGGTCGAACCCAACTTGATCTTCGTCTGGCTCTCAAATACGGGTTCCTCAACGTTGATGGCTATCGCGGCCACCATGCCGTTGCGGATGTCGGTGAACTCATAGTTCTTGTCGAAATATTCCTTGATCGTGCGGGCGATATGCTCCTTGAAGGCGCTCTGGTGGGTACCTCCCTGGGTGGTGTGCTGCCCGTTCACGAAGCTGTGATACTCCTCGCCGTACTGGTTGGTGTGTGTGAAGGCGATCTCGATGTCCTCACCCACGATGTGGACAATGGGATAGAGGCCGTCGGTGGTCATGTTGTCGTTGAGCAGATCTTCCAATCCATTGCGGCTCTTGATGCGCCTCCCGTTGAACATGATGGTGAGTCCGGAATTGAGATAGGTGTAATTGCGGAGCATTGTCTCGACGATCTCTTCGTGGAAGACATATCCTTTGAACAGCGTATCGTCAGGTTCAAAGAAAATGAAAGTTCCGTTCTCGTCGTTGGTAGCGACTGTTTCGTCGGTTCTTTTGACGCCTCGCTCGAAGGTGATCGTGCGCACCTTGCCGTCGCGGAAGCTCCTGACGGTGAACCGGGAGCTCAATGCGTTGACGGCTTTCACGCCCACTCCGTTGAGCCCTACACTCTTCTTGAAGGCCTTGGAGTCGTATTTGCCGCCTGTATTGAGCACGCTCACGGCTTCTACGAGTTTGCCCTGGGGGATGCCGCGTCCATAATCGCGGACGCTGACTCGCAGATTTTCGTCGATGTCGACTTCGATCCGGTCGCCGCAGTGCATCTTGAACTCGTCGATGGAGTTGTCTATCACCTCCTTCAGCAGCACGTAGATGCCGTCCTCGGGCAATGATCCGTCGCCGAGACGGCCGATGTACATGCCCGGTCTGGTGCGCACATGCTCCATGTCGGAGAGGTGTCTGATGTTTTCGTCGGTATATTCCGGAACCGTCTCAGGCGCGCTGCCTGACGGCGGAAGGATGTCTGCGGATGGTTTTAAGTTGTCTGGGGTTTCTTTTGTCATGTCGGTTTATTCGTTTGATGCGTGTTCTTCCGGCCTTGGACCTGCTGTGTGCGGGTCGGGCGGAAGGATGCTTTTGTCTTAGGAGGAGATCCGCGGAGGCGGTGCGACGGTGGCTTCCGTGGGTGGTCACTCGATCTTCCGGATGTAGCATCGGTGGCGCTTGTGCTGCTCGGAGTCGAAGTATTGCCAGAGGTTGCGCACGTTGTCGTTGGTCTCCATCTGCTGCATGGCCTCGGCATATTTGATGTGATACTGCTGAAAACGATCCACCAAGTCACGGAATATGAGTGCATTGACACCTTTGGCGCGATACTCCGGAAGCACACCGATGAGCAAAAGGTCGACGACATCCGTATGATGACACTTGATGACCCGGAGCATCCGGAGCCAGCCGAAGGGCAACAGGCGGCCTCCGCTGCGCTGCAAGGCCTTGGATAGAGACGGAAAGGTGATGCCGAACCCGACCAACTTGTGGCCGGCGTTCCAGTCTTCCACGACGGAGATCATCTTCAAGTCGGCAATCTTAATATATCCGTTGACAAACTGATCGATCTCCCGATCGGTGAGCTCGGCAAAGCCGTAGAGGTCGCGGTAGGTGATGTTGAGCACCTCAAAGATCTTGTGTCCGTAGCCTTCGTGGAGGATCTCGCGGCGGGTGAGGTTGCGCGCGTGGAGGTTGTAGCGCTGCTCGATGATGCTCGCCACATGCGCGAACTTCTCCGGGAGACGCTCCGGGATCTTCACGCGGTATTCGAGATAGTCGTTGTCCTTGGTGAAACCGCCGAGGCGCTTGATATGTTCGGGGTAGTAAGCGTAGTTGTATGTGGAATACATCGTGGCCAGCCGGTCGAAGCCTTCGATGAGCATGCCCTCGCGATCCATGTCGGTGAAGCCCATCGGGCCGACCATCTCGGTCATGCCTTTGGACCGTCCCCAGTCTTCGACAGCCTGCAGGAGGGCGCGTGAGACACGGATGTCGTCAATGAAATCGATCCACCCGAACCGCACGGTCCTGCGGTTCCAGCGCTCGTTGGCTCGATGGTTGATGATGCCGGCGATGCGTCCGACGACGGCTCCGTCATGCAAGGCTAAGAAGTATTCGGCCTCGCTGTAGTCGAAGGCGGCATTTCTGTCCTTGCGTAGGGTGTCCATCTCGTCGAAGGAAAGATAGGGGACGGCGTAGGGGCAATGGCGATAGAGATCTCTGCGGAACTCCACAAAGGCCTCGAGATCTTTCCTGCCGGTCACCCGCCTGATGGCTATTTCATTGTCGCACAACACTTCCATCGTCCGCTCACTTAAGCACTTTCTTATAGCAGTTGCGTCTTTTGTGGAGAATGGGGTCCAACACTTCCCACTGACTCTGCACGCCCTCGTTGGTCTCCATTTCGACCTGGCTCTCGCCCCACTTGATACCGCAGGCTTGATAGCGCGGTATCAGATCGGCAATGATCAGCGCGTTGGCGCCCTTCTTGCGGTATTCGGGCATCACGCCCATGAGCAGCAGGTCGACGCCTTCGGTCTTATGGAACTTGATGGCGCGCAGGACGTGCCACCAACCGAACGGCAGCAGGCGTCCCCGACGGCACTTCTGCAGGGCGCGCGAGAGTGACGGGATGGAGACGCCCATGCCAACCAGCTTGTTGTCGGCGCTCGTATCTTCGATCACGGTGACAAAGTTGAGGTCGATGGCGGGCATATACATCTTCACATATTGGTCGATCTGGCGCTCGGTGAGCTGTGAGAAGCCGTAGAGATCCTGATAAGTATCGTTGATCAGGGCAAACAGTTTGTGGCCGTATCCGCCCTTGGTGACATCGCTGCGGGTCAGCTTCTTGACGCGCAGATGATAACGCGTGCCGATCATGGCGGCGATCTTGGTATACTTCTCGGGCACTGCGTCGGGCACGAGCATTTTGTATTCGACATAGCGGTTGTCCACCTCGAACCCGCCTATCTGCTCGATGAGCCTGGGATAGTAGGGGTAATTGTAGATGGTGGGCATCGTGCCGAGCTGGTCGAAACCCCATACGAGCATGCCTTCTGGATCCATATCGGTGAAGCCGAGCGGCCCCACGATCTCGGTCATGCCTTTGCTGCGGCCGTAACGCTCGACTGCTGCAAGCAACGCCCGCAGCACCTCGATGTCGTCGATGAAGTCGATCCAACCGAAACGGACGGCCTTCTTGTCCCATCGCTGGTTAGCCTTATGGTTGATGATGGCCGCCACGCGCCCCACGAGCCTGTCGTCCTTATAGGCCAGATAATAGGCGGCCTCGCAAAAGTCGAATGCTGCGTTCTTGTCTTTCGACAGCGTGTTACGCTCGTCACTATACAGGTTGGGGACGTCATAGGGGCTTCCCTTGTAGAGATCGTAATGAAATTCGATGAAAGTCTTGAGATCCTTTGACGTCTCTACTTCCTTGATGCTAATCAGTGACATTATATTTGGTCATTAAATGCTTTAAACATGCAAAACTAATAAAAAACCTGCACATGGCCAAATTTAGTGCCGTTTTTTGCAGATTATTGACTGCGTACACGCATGCGTGCTGCGCATGACAGACGCTGTCATCTTTCATCCCTCATCATTTCATCACACGTGTGTACAGCATGCGTGCTGCGCATGACAAACGCTGTCATCTTTCATCCCTCATCATTTCATCACACGTGTGTACAGCATGCGTGCCGCGCATGACAAACAAGGGGCTCGGGCGGGGAGTCCCTTGTGACCGGAAGGGCGCGGCGGACGGACAGGACGGAACGCACGGACAAGCCCTACTTGCGGCAGCGAAGCAGCACATGCAGCCCGCCGACAGCCGTCGCAGCGAAAAGATAGGTGTCTCCACCGTCCCTCAGTCGGAGTCTGCGGCGCAGCTCGGGCACCGTCATGGGGAAGTTGCGGACGGTGACATTGGCCTGCGAAAGGCCTGCGAGATGGCGGCGGAGATCGTGGCGGTTGAGGGTGGAGACGGCCTCGACGCGGAACCGACGGCCTGGGAAGCGCTCAAGGAGCGTCGGGGAGACGAAGAGACGGGTGTTGTCAGCCAGCGCGCGAACGGGAAAGCGGGCTGTCAACTCGCCGAAGCAGCCGGCTTTCATGACCGACGCATTGGGCTCGTAAAGCCAGTCGCCCGCCGACGGGAGCGCAGAGATGACGGGCACGGAAGCGGCCGACGGGGCCGACGCGTCATACGTGAACACGTCACCATCGTTGACGCAATGGACGCGAAGCGGAGCTTCCCGCAAGGGTGTCACGGCCAACAGCAGCTCGCGGCATTCGTTGGCGACGGAGACGATGTGGACCTCCCGCACCCGGTGGCCTTCGCCCTGACTGCCGGAGCGCTCCAAAGCGTCGAGCGCGCGGACGGCCTCATGCCAGTCGAGCATCGGCGAGAGCTTGAGCAGGAGCAGACGGCACTTGCGCAGAAGGCGTTCGCCCAAGCAGAGCACATCGGGCTGACAGTCGGAGAGGAGGAACACGCGGCGGCCGTCGCCGTCGCGCCTTGCCGGGTCCATGAAAATAAGATCCACAGTCGGCATGGTGTCTAAGAAAACGGTGGAATCGGCATGAACGACCTCGATATGCCGCTGCCCGAGCAAGGGGAAATTGTGCCGGGCCAACCGACAGAGCCGTTCGTCGCGCTCGACATAATAAGCCTGCCGGAACGCCTGCGCCAAGAACGAGCTGTCGACACCGAATCCACCGGTGAGATCGGCCATTTTTGAAGATTCGTCAGCCTGCATGAGCCGCCGGACGAGGGTCAACTTGTAGCGTGCCGTCTGCTCGCTCGAGCACTGTTCCATGTTCAGATGGGGCGGAAAGACGATGCCGTCGACGGCCGCCCACGACGGCAGTTTGCGCCGCGCAGTCTGTCGGCCGCTGATCTGATCCAATGCCGTCGGCATGTCGACCTCATTGTCACGCGAGGCCTGAAGCGCCAGCTGCCGCACGTCAGCATCTGCATGGCGGCGGATAAAGTCGAGCGTCGGCTCGTTCAAAAGCATTTCATTCATGTCATATATCATTATGCGGGTAAGGCGCGAAGGCCGGTCCGCGAGGTTCACAACAATGGTCAGAAAAAACCAAACACTTGTCTGAACTCCTTCAATTCCTTGAACTCCAGAACGCCCAACGCGATGACAAATGTCCAAGATCACCCGAACGCCACACCCCGATTTATCCTACCGAAATGGGGCTTTCAGCATGCCTCAAAAACAGTGCATTCCTTCGGGCCGCGCAGAGCTATGCTTTCGGCCGTCCATATGATAGCTCCGGGCCGCCCAAAGCATAGCTTTCGACGGCCGAAAGCATAGCTCCGCGC
>ONHE01000074.1 GCA_900317545.1 uncultured Prevotella sp.
CAGCATAAGTGAGTCGGACCTGAAGAAGTTTGATGTTGATCTCGACGCATCCGGCACCACCCTGCCCGTGACATTGCAGAACGGGAACCTGCACTTCAAGTGGGACGCTGACCGGAACAACGGCCGTATCGTCGAGGCGAACGTCGCCTATCAGAGCGACAGTCACGGCAAGTCGACGCTCAACTGGAAATATGGCAACTTCAAAAGCGTGGGCGTCAAGGTCTTCCCGGCCGATCAGACCTTCAGTTTCGCCACAAATGCCGGCGGCAAACAGCAGCAGGCTACGGTCGGCATCAGCATGGACCGGGTGACGACCGACAGCAACTGGGACGCGCGGACCGTCGTCTCTAACAAGTATAAGCAAGTGGACGCCGAGGAAGCCCTGTCAAAAATACTCAAGATGTAAATGAAACGACTACTTATCATATTGCTTGCCTTTGCGCTGGTGATCCCGTCTGCCGCCCAGAAAAAGAAGACGCAGGCCAAGCCTGTGCGCAAGACGCAGACGACGAAGACAAGGAAAACCGCAGCGCCAACCAAGCAGCGAACGGTGACCTACAGCAATTCTTCCATCCGAGGACTGAGAAATCAGCGGACCGCCATACAGAAGAAGATCCGCGAACAGGAACAAGCACTGCGTGCAAACCAAGCTGATGTGAAGAAGAGACTGCAGAATCTGATGGTCATCAACAGCGAGATCGATGAGCGGAAGAGGTCGATAGACGTCATTCAGAAGGACATCTCGCACATCGAGGGTAATCTCAGCCTGCTCAAGTCGCAGCTTCAGACGCTTGAGCAGCAGCTCAATGACCGCCGCATGAAATACATCCGGTCCATGCGTTACATGGCCCATCACCGCTCCGTACAGGACAAGTTGATGTTCATCTTCTCTGCCCAGAACTTCGCGCAGATGTACCGCCGTCTGCGCTTCGTGCGTGAATATGCCTCCTATCAGCGTGCTCAGGGCGAGATGGTGATGGCCAAACAGCAGGAGGTGGACAACAAGCACAAGCAGTTGGAGGTGGTCCGCGGCCATAAGAACACCCTTCTCCGCAAGGACCAGCAGGAGCATACGGTGCTCCAAGGGAAGCAGGCCGAACAGCAGGAAGTGGTGAAAGGGCTGCAGCGCCAGCAGAAAACGATCCAGCAAATCATCGCGCAAAAGCGGAAGGAAGATGCCGCGCTCAACGCGCAGATCGATCGTCTCGTGGAGCAGGAGGTGGCCAAGGCGCAGGCTCGTGCGGCTGCAGAGGCCAAGCGAAAAGCTGCTGCCGCGGAAGCCGCAAAGCGCAGAGCCGAAGAACTGAGACGCAAACAGGAGGCCGCACGCGCTGCCGCCGAGGAGAACAGACGGCGCATCGCGGCAGCCAAGGCACATGAGGAACAGTTGAAAGCAGAGGCGCGAGCTGCCGCCCAAAAGGCCGAGCAAGACCGGCAGAATCAGGCCGCAGCCGCGCGGAAAGCTGCCGCCGACCAAGCCGCACGTGAGGCCGAGGCACTGCGCATCGCCACCGAGCGCAAGGCGGAAGCTGACGCGGCGCGCAACGAACGTGAGATCGCCTCCGCCAAGAAGAACGAAGAGGAGGCGAGAAAATTCAGTTCAGCGGACCGCATGATGAGCGGGGGCTTCGAGGCCAATCGTGGTCGGCTCCCCATGCCGATAACAGGAAGCTACCGCATCGTGAGCCACTTCGGCCAGTACACGGTAGAAGGACTGAAGGGAGTGACGCTCGACAACAAGGGCATCAACATCCTCGGCAAGCCCGGGTGCATGGCTCGGAGCATCTATGACGGTGAAGTCAGCTACATCATATCATACGCCGGGCAGATGGTCGTGATGGTTCGCCACGGCGCATATATCTCCGTCTACTGCAACTTACGGTCGGTCAGCGTGAGCAAGGGACAGCGTGTGGCAGCGCGTCAGGTGCTCGGAGCGGTCGGTGCAGACAATATCCTGCAGTTCCAGTTGAGACGCGAGACCGCCAAACTCAATCCGGAAGCCTGGCTCGGACGATAACCCCCGTATTCAGGGCGTTTTCGTATGCCTTCCGCGGAGCTATCCTTTCGGCTGCCCGGAGCTATCCTTTCGACGGCCCGGAACTATCATATGGACAGCCCGGAGCTATGCTTTGCGCGAGTCGCAATAATCGTATGCCGCCGACGGGGGAAGATTCTCCTGTCGGCGGCATTGCTTTTTATGCCCTTTGCATGTAGCAAGTACCTGTGTGATAGTGTGTTTGTAGATTTTCAAGTGTTTGTTTTTCCTGATCGCGTATTCACCTTTAGAGCTGATCGGAGCAACAAGGAGGAATTGGAAGGTGGGCGCGTCGAGAGAGAAAGTGCCCGTTTGCTGCAAGTCCTCCGTGAAATGCAGGAACGTGAAGAAGGCCTGCTTCTGCGTTCCATTATATATAATGTGGTCTGTGTAGTCGGCGTTATTCGCAGCCGGCAGTTCCCATCCTGCAATGATGTTTCATCGTCATCCGTGGCAAAAGACTATCAGCCGAACCGATATGCCCGTGCCTTAGCCTTGTCGGGGCAATTGCCTTTTTCCTTCTTTTTCAACGTATGCGAAGACCGTCGAGCAGCTTCACGTAAGTGCCGATCGCACTGTCAATCTCGCTGAGAAGGATAAATTCGTCGGCCGAATGAGAGCGGGCGCTTTCGCCTGGACCCAACTTCAGTGACGGGAAAGGCATGAGGGCCTGGTCGCTGAGAGTCGGGGAGCCGAAGGGAGTCATGCCCATGGCGACACACTGACGGATGATGGGGTGATCGGTGTCGATGTGTGAGGAGCGCAGACGGAAGGAGTGAGCCGTCACCTCCGAATGCACGTGGCTGCAGATGAAGTCGTAAACGTCCTTGTTGTCGTAGAACTCATTGGTCCGCACATCGACCGTCATCGTGCAGCAGTCGGGCACGACGTTGTGCTGAGTGCCTGCTTTGATCATCGTGACATTCATCACCGTGGGTCCGAGAAAGCTGCTCACGCGCTCGAAGCGATAATCTCTGAGCCACGCCAAGTCGTCCATCGCCCGGTAGATGGCATTGATGCCTTCGCCGCGGGCCGCGTGTCCGCTCTTGCCGCGGGTGACGACATCGAGCACCATCAGACCCTTCTCTGCCACGGCCGGCTGCATGCCGGTGGGCTCGCCGACGATGGCCACGTCGACCGGAGGCAGCAGGGGGAGAGCACGGCTGAATCCGTCGGCACCCGAGATTTCCTCTTCTGCCGAGGCAAGAAAGAGCAGGTTGTAAGGCTGTTCGCGCGAGGTGAGTTCACGGAAGACCTGCAGCAGCGCCACGAGACCGCCGCCGCAGTCGTTGCTCCCGAGCCCGTAGAGGCGGTCGCCTTCCACGTCGGGAGCGTAGGGATCGCGCGTCCAGCTTGCGACGGGGCGCACTGTGTCGATGTGAGCGTTGAGCAGCAGCGTCGGCTTCCCGTCGCTGTAGTGCGGATCAGAGACCCATACGTTGTTGGCTTCACGCTTGGGTGTGAAACCGTGAAGGGCGATCTGCCGCTCCATGATGTCGGCGGCAGCCTGTTCGTTGCGGCTCGTCGACGGAACCGCTATCAGCGTGCGCAGCAGCCTGATGGCGCTTGCGGTCAATTCATCTCTGTCCATAGCAATGGCAAAAATAATAAAAAAGTCCAAATAATTTCTTAATATCCAAGGAATTCTTTATCTTTGCACTAACTAAAAACGAATGTGAATATGCAGACAAACAGCCATCTCTCAGTCCTCATTCACGATCAGGCCAACCATTATGGCAATCGGGCAGCGCTCACATTCCGCAATTTCGGCAGTCTGAAATGGAAGACCGTTTCGTGGAATCAGTTCTCATTGCGAGTCAAGCAGGTCAGCAACGCCATGCTGAATCTCGGCATCCGTCCGCAGGAGAACATCGCGGTCTTCGCGCAAAACTGTGTGCAATATCTCTATACAGACTTCGGAGCCTACGGCATACGGGTCGTCTCGATCCCCTTCTACGCAACAAGCAGCGAGCAGCAGATACAATATATGATCAACGATGGTCAGGTGCGGTTCCTCTTCGTGGGTGAACAGGAACAGTATGACAAGGCCCATCGTGTCTTCGCACTCTGTCCCTCGCTCGAGCGCATCATCATCTTCGACCACAGCGTGCGTATCTCCACCCATGATCCGAATGCCCTCTACTTTGAGGACTTCATCAAGCTCGGCGAAGATCTGCCACGTCAGACGGAAGTCGAAAACCTTTGGAAGAAAGCCTGTTTGGACGATGTCTGCAACATACTCTATACGAGTGGGACCACCGGTGAAAGCAAGGGCGTCATCCTGACCTACCGTCAATATAACGCGGCAATAGCTGCCAACGCCAAGTGCGTGCCCGTGAACGAAAAGGACAGGGTGATCAACTTCCTCCCGTTCACGCACATCTTCGAGCGCGGATGGACCTATCTCAGCCTCTCGATGGGCGCTCAGCTGATCATCAACACCTATCCTCACGAGATCCAACAATCGATGCGCGAGACCCATCCCACGTGTATGTCGGCCGTTCCGCGGTTCTGGGAGAAGGTCTATCAGGCCGTCAGCTCCCGCATTGAGGAGTCGGGGGCGATGCAGCGCAAGATCTTCGAGCACGCCTTGGATGTCGGACGGCGCTACAATGTGGAATATCTGAGCCACGGACGGAGACCTCCTCTGACGCTCACCTTGGAATATAAGTTCATCAATGCATCCGTCCTGAGCCTCGTGCGCAAGCAGATGGGCCTGGAAAATGCACACTTCTTCCCCACCGCAGGAGCCTACGTCTCGCCCGAAGTGGAGCAGTTCATCCATTCTATCGGCATCAGTATGATCGTCGGGTACGGTCTCACCGAGAGCCTCGCCACCGTTTCGTGTGACCATCTGAACAAACCTTACACCATCGGATCGGTCGGACGCCCCATCGAAGGACTGCAGATCAAGATCGGTGAGAATGATGAGATCATGCTTAAAGGTCCGACGATCACGCCCGGTTACTATAAGCGGGAAGATCTGAATGACGTGATCTTCGATTCCGAAGGATTCTTCCACACCGGAGATGCCGGATATATGAAGGATGGGGAACTGTTTCTCACCGAACGCATCAAGGACCTCTTCAAGACCAGCAACGGCAAATACGTGGCCCCGCAGCGTGTGGAAGCGCTCCTTTTGGTCGACAAGTTCATCGATCAGGTGGCTGTCATCGCCGACCAGCGCAAGTTCGTTTCAGCCCTCATCGTGCCCGAATTCCGCACCCTTGAGGAATGGGCGCGCAGTCAGGGCATCCCATGCGAGAACCGCGAACAGCTCTGCGCCGACAGCCAGGTCCATGACATGATGGCCGAGCGGCTGTCAACCTTGCTCCAGTCATTGGCACCCTACGAGCAGATCAAGCGATTTACGCTCATCCCGCACCATTTCTCCATGGAGTCGGGAGAGCTGACCAATACATTGAAACTCAGACGTCCGGTCATCTATAAGAACTTCCGAGAGGAGATCGAAAAAATGTATGAGGTGTAGCGTATGACACCTTTGTGAGAAGATAAAGATATATGATTACAAGCGATCAGTTGAAAGACGTGATGGAACGGGCTGAAGCTCTCCATCGCTATTTAGATATAGACAAGAAACAGGTGGAGTTTGAAGAGGAGCAACTCCGTACGCAAGCTCCCGACTTTTGGGAAGACCCACAACGCGCCCAAGCGCAAATGAAGAAAGTGAAGAGCATCGAAAAGTGGCTCACAGGCTACAAGGCCGTGCGCCAGTTTGCTGATGAGCTTCAGCTTGCTTATGACTTTTACCGTGACGAAATGGTCACAGAGGAGGAAGTCGACGCCGATTACGCCAAGGCGCTGAAGGCCATCGAGGAGCTTGAACTGAAGAACATGCTGCGCCAGAAAGAAGATCCGATGGACGCAGTGATGAAGATCAACTCCGGCGCAGGTGGCACCGAGAGCCAGGACTGGGCCTCGATGCTCATGCGGATGTATATGCGGTGGTGCGAAGCACATGACTATCGCGTCACCATATCTGACATCCAGGAGGGCGACGAGGCCGGGATCAAGAGCGTGACCATGGAGATCGAGGGCGGAGAGTATGCTTACGGATTTCTCAAAAGTGAGAACGGCGTTCACCGTTTGGTGCGCGTGTCTCCGTTCAATGCGCAAGGTAAGCGCATGACAAGCTTCGCCAGCGTCTTCGTCTCGCCGCTTGTCGATGACACGATCGAGGTGTATGTCGATCCCGCACGCGTCAGCTGGGACACCTTCAGGTCAAGTGGGGCTGGCGGACAGAATGTGAACAAAGTCGAGTCAGGTGTCCGCCTGCGCTACCAATATCAAGATCCGGACACCGGAGAAGAAGAGGAGATCCTCATTGAAAATACGGAAACGCGTGACCAACCTAAGAACCGGGCCAAGGCCATGCTGCTTCTGAAAAGTCAACTCTATGACCGCGCGATGAAAAAACGCCTTGAGGCGAAGGCCAAGATTGAAGCCGGGAAGAAAAAAATAGAGTGGGGAAGCCAGATCAGAAGCTATGTCTTCGATGACCGGAGAGTGAAAGACCACCGCACGAACTATCAGACCACGGACGTCGATGGGGTCATGAACGGCAAGATCGACGACTTCATCAAGGCTTATCTGATGGAGTTTCCGGTGAAGGAAGACGATAATTAGCCCGCGCGGAAGACACGTGTGAAAAGACTGGAAAAGATAACTTTAATATCATCTGACTATGAGTGAAAAAAGCAGAATGCGCCGCGCCAAGCGCGAAGCGCAACAGGAAAATCAGGCAAAGAGGGTGATCGCATGGATCGTATCCGTGTTGGTGGCGCTCGCCATCATCCTTATGATTTTCTCAATGATTAATTCTTAATCGGCAACAGCCGTCGGACTCACGCGGCGGTTCCGTGTTTCGGTCAAGGCAGACGGATGTCCTGCCTGTCATGCATCTGCCTGCCGGCTGCGGCGGTTCCGTGTTTCGGTCAAGGCTCTGAGATGCGCTGGGTGCGGCGGAAGAATCCTGCGGTTTGCCCATATATATCCTGTGTATGAGCGGAATGGAGATTGAGCGGAAGTTTCTGGTCAAGAAAGGCGACGCTTACCGCCGTCTCTCGTATGCCGACAGTCATATCCGGCAGGGCTATATACCTGCAGACGGAGCGACGATACGCATACGGACGCGCGACGAGAAGGCGTTCCTGACCATCAAGAGCCGCTCGATTGACGGCGGCTTGTCACGCTACGAGTTCGAGAAGGAGATCACGCCCGAAGAGGCGGACCATCTGTTGAGGCTCTGCAAGGGAGGCGTGATCGACAAGCGCCGCTACCTTGTCAGAAGTGGAGACCATACGTTCGAGGTCGACGAATTCTTCGGGGAGAATGCCGGACTGGTGCTTGCTGAGGTTGAATTGGGGAATGTGTCCGAGCCTTATGTGAAGCCCGACTTTATTGGGGAGGAGGTCACAGGCGATGCCAGATTCTACAACTCTCACCTGCTCAGCAATCCTTTCCGTCTCTGGAAAGACACTTTGCCAGAAGCATACCGATGATCCAGGCCGTCAGGACGCCTGCTCCGTCGGCTGCAAAGTCGATCCAATCGCCGCTTCTTCGACCTCCGGTGCAGGTCATCTGAACGATTTCGACCAGCCCTCCCATCGCAATGGGTAGGACGAAGGCCGCAAGGAAGCGTCCCAACCGGTCGCTCCTCCCGTGACGGCGTGTAAATTCTGCGCCGATGGTGAGGGCAAGCAGCAGGTAGAGAGTGACGTGCGTCCACTTGTCTACGAATCTTACTTCATTCAGGGGTGTTTCCGGTATCGGTATGAGACTGATGATCCAAGTAAAGAGGATCAACAGTGCCGATATTGGATATTTTGTAACTAAATGCCATAAATATTTCATAATTGCTTTCATTTTTCATGCAAAAATAGAACTATTTTTTTAATTTTGCACTGTGATACGAGAGAAATATGTGCTATGAATGAAGAGAGAGCAAACTTCGGAAGCAAGATCGGCGCGATCTTGGCCACTGCGGGGTCGGCCGTGGGGTTGGGCAACGTGTGGCGTTTTCCTTACATGACGGGCGAGAACGGCGGTGCTGCGTTTATCCTTATTTATATAGGTTGCGTGCTGCTGTTGGGCATCCCGTGCATGATTTCTGAGTTTATCATCGGGCGGCATGGTGCCTCCAACACAGCCAGAGCCTATTCGAAGCTGTCCAACGGCACGCCTTGGAAATACGTGGGATTTATGGGTGTGCTCACGGGATTCCTGATCACTGGCTACTATGCGGTCGTCTCGGGCTGGTGCCTGCAGTATGTCTACGCCTCGTCAGTGGGTCAGCTGAAAGGTGATCCGTCCTATGTGACGGCCTATTTCAAGACGTTCATGCAGTCGCCGGTACGTCCCGTCGTGTGGACGATCGTTATTCTGGCCGTCACGCATTTCGTCATTATCCGTGGCGTACGCGGCGGCATCGAGCGTGCTTCCAAGCTTCTGATGCCCACACTCTTCATCCTTCTGCTCGTCATCGTGGTCTCCTCGTGCTTCTTACCCGGTGCGGAGCGTGGCATGGCGTTTCTTCTGAAGCCCGATTTTACGAAGATTGACAGCGGCGTATTCCTTGGGGCGCTGGGTCAGTCGTTCTATTCGCTCAGCATTGCGATGGGCTGTATCTGCACGTTTGCATCCTACTTTAGTCGCCAGACCAATCTGCTGAATACGGCGGTGCAGGTCTCCGTGGTCGATACGATGGTCGCCGTGCTGGCCGGCCTGATGATTTTCCCGGCGGCATTCTCGGTGGGCATCAATCCCGACAGCGGTCCTTCGCTCATCTTCATCACCCTCCCCAATGTATTCAACCATGCTTTCTCGTCGATGCCAATTGTCGGATGGCTCGTGGCGCTGATGTTCTACGCGCTGCTGTCCTTGGCTGCCCTGACCTCGCTGATATCGCTCCACGAGGTGAGCACGGCGTTCTTTCATGAAGAATTGCACGTCTCGCGTCGTCGCGGAGCATTGCTCGTGACGGTCTCCACCTGTGTGATCGGTGCTTTCTGTTCGTTGTCACTCGGTCCGATGGACAGTCTGCAGCTCGGCGGAAAATCGCTTTTCGACCTGTTTGATTTCGTCACCGGTCAGATCATGCTGCCTGTGGGCGGCTTCCTGACGTGTCTTTTCATGGGCTGGTATGTGCCGAAGAAGCTCATCAAGGACGAATTTACGAACGGCGGAACAGTATCGGCCGCCTTCTACGGCGTCTATCTCTTTGCCATCCGCTTTGTGTGTCCGGTCTGCATTGCTGCCATCTTCCTGCATCAGTTCGGGATCATCTGAAACCGGAGGAGATGACATGCGTACCTTCAATCCGTTGACGGAAAGATAACTGAAAGAGGCCATTTCGGTACAAAGACCGGCTTCATCTTGGGCA
>ONHE01000132.1 GCA_900317545.1 uncultured Prevotella sp.
GCTTTGCTGATGCCTGTCAGTCTGGACAGTTGTCGGATGGAAATCCCAGCCCCCAGTGCCTTGTTCACTGCCGTTTCACACTTTTCTCCCGTCCATCCGCCGATATCCTGCGCGTTGCTGCATCCACAGGATATCCTCAGACGTTCTATCGCTTCACGATCCGTCAGTCGCTTTGCTCCGGTATCCTCCAAATGTTCCGTGTCACATCGCTCACTGATAAATCTCAGAAGGGTGTCTCCCTTCAGCTCTGTCAGATTCCCAAGGTCGTCCAGCAGCACATCGCCTTCCGTGATTCCGCTGCATCCCAACCACGGATACTCAAAGGGCTTTGCGCAGAGGCCGGCTTTCACCGGATTCTGACAGATATACCGCAGCACATCAAGAAAATACGCATCGTCCTCCACCGGCTCGCTTCGGTATCTGTCCTGAAAGAGATGCCCGTGAAGTTGGTATTTCCAGTTGTAATAATGAACATAGGAAACCCCCATTCGTTTGAAAGTCATTTCCAGCGGCTCTTTTCCTTCCCTCAAAAGAAGATGAACATGATTCCCCATCAGGCAATACGTGTATAACTGAAACATGGACTCCCGCTTCACACGTTGCATGATTTCAATAAAACGCTGGTTGTCTTCATCGTCCGATAAGATAATTCTCCTGTCGGCTCCCCGCAGCATCACATGATAAAACCCTGTGCATGATCTTTCCCGTGCCATTCTGGCCATATTATCACCTGCCCTGCGGAAACAGCATATCAGCTTTTGTTATTGATATCAAGACAATAGAACCGTCCCTGTGTCTGTAACCCCAATGCGTGTCAAGGTTCGGCAGACGACAATCGCACGTCCCAAAAATCGGCGGCAAGCCTTGACAGGCTGCCGCCGTGCTGTATAGTGGAGTTGAAACACACCGGAGACGGTTCTCTGTGTTCTCGCTTAATGCAAGGAACGGGCTTCTGTCGACACAGAGAACCGTCCCTCTGTGTTCTATGCGATATAAGTGTAGATCCAAACGTAGAACATATAGCCGCCGTAATTGTCTTCAAATTCAGTACCATAACTGTCATAGCCTATAGGCACGCTGAATACAATTGCTATCTCATCTCCGTTTTCAGCGTTCTGGGGGAACTTAGCAAATAAGTCGGTCGAAGTATTCCATTTATGAGACCAGTCTTCACCGTCTTTATCTGCAAAATATCCGATACTTGATCCGAAGAACCTGTCGCCGGTAGCTTTTCCATTGCCACTGCTGAAATAGACTCTTGCGGGGTCTAGGGTTTCTCCGTAACTGTTATCCGTCTCGCAGCGAAGTGTCAGCATTACATCAGCACCAGGCGCATAATACTGTTCCGGATTCGAACATTCAACTACAAACGTAGCTACAGAAGGATCAAAGGGCTTATCGTATTCAGGACCCTGATAGCCGCCGTAAAGCTCGAAGCGGATAAATCCGTCACCGGCATCACCCTTAAAGTATTCATCAAACATGTAATACCCGTTCTGTCGGCTTACATATTGTCCCTCATAGGAAAAATACGATACATCCGTGAGATTCCACATTCCATTCTTCAAAGCACCTGAATCAGGCTCTTCAGATTCTGTAGTCTCTTCTGCGGCAGTTGTCTCTTCAGCAGAAGTTGTAGCTTCAGTAGTTGTTGTAGCCTCAGTAGTTGTCTCTTGTTCTTTGGGTTCTGTTTCTTTGCCCCGATCTTGCGATTCGTTCGGTGTCGATCTTCTGGCAAGTTCTGTTTGCGCCGCTTCGATCAATGCGGTCAATTCGTCGTTGGTCATGATCGAAAAATCAAAGGTCGTACCTTCTGCTAGTGCCGCAACGCAAAAGAATGCTACAACAGCAATTATCATTGAAATCCGCTTCTTCATAGAGCATTCCTCCTTTTAATCGCTCATTCTTCGCCTCTCATCAAGAAAACATCACACCGCCGATTCTGAAATGCGATTATCCCCCTCCAATCTTATTCGATCACGAACACACAATGGACGGTTCTCTGTGTTCTTACGGTCTCACCACTGACTTCCGCACAATTCCAAAGCTGACGCCGGTTATCCTGCTCGCCTGCCGGATGGAGACGCCATGTCTCAACAGCTCCCTGAGACCTTCATCTCGCTGTTCTGCCGTCAACGATTGATACTCCGACGCATTTTGACATCCGGTTATTTTTCGCATTAACTCTATTGCCCGTTCGTCGGTGACATTTCGCTTTATGTTTTCTCGATCATCAAGGCATTCTTCTTTCCCAGGCGTCGACTGAAACTTCTTGAATTCCTCTGCGCCTATCATCCCCGCGATGAGCGCGCTGTCAATTATACCTTCTGATTCAAAATATCGGGAATAGCTGCTATAGGGGTATGCCTCCGGCGCGGCACACAGCCCTGCTTTTACCGGATTCCAATGCACATAGCGGATCACCGTCAACAGGTAGGCATCGCTTTCAATGGCCTCGCTCTTAAACCTGTCCTGAAACAGATGTCCCGTTCGAGTATATTTTGCATTGTACCAATATACAAAGCTCGCGCCTATCCGCCGCATGATCGTTTCCAGCGGCTGTTTTCCCTCACGCAGCACCAGATGAACATGATTGGGCATCATACAATAGCCGTACAGGCTGTAGCCGCATTCCACCCGATATTTCACCAATATCTCAAGAAACCTGCGGTAATCCTCGTCGTCTTCAAATATCCGCTGCTTGTTGATCCCTCGCAGCATGATATGATAGACGCCACTTTCGCTTCTCTTTCTTCTCGCTCGCGGCATTGAATATCACCCGTATTGATTATTACAAAGGGGACGCGCTTCTGTCAACATAGAGAACCGTCCCTCTGTGCTCAAGTCATGGGCCAATATATAAAACACCAGTATTCTCTTTATCGATATATTGTGGGTATTGGATACTCGCATGAGCTTCTTTTTTGATTATACTTATTGCCCATATGCCTTCATTGTCTGCATCATAATCATCAAATGGCACATATTTTAAAACCAATCGGTACACACCCTCGGTTGTGGTCACATCGATCGGGCCTTCCATCATTAATGATCGCATGGACCCTTCAATACTGCCATCTGTATTTGCCCCTCTCGATGTCTCAATTTTGATAAGATCCCCATTAAAATATGAGTTTATCTGCATCAACATATGATTTAATTCATTTTCTCCGATCTCAAAGATCGCATTTTGAGACACGGGGACGGTTCTTTTGTCATGCTACATCTTAGATGAACATGATTCCCCATCAAGCAATACGTGTATAGCTGAAACATGGACTCCTGCTTCACACGTTGCATGATTTCAATAAAACGCTGGTTGTCTTCATCATCCGAAAAGATAGTTCTCCTGTCGGCTCCCCGCAGCATCACATGATAAAACCCTGTGCATGACCTTTTCCGTGCCATTCTGGCCATATTATCACCTGCCCTGCGGAAATAGCATATCA
>ONHE01000070.1 GCA_900317545.1 uncultured Prevotella sp.
CGCCTGTCGGAGGAACGGAGAGGACATCGCCCGGACGAGCACGAGGCATGCCACGGCACCGGGTAGGAGCGAATGGTTGCACGGAGGGTATGGGCATCTTCTTCAAAAGCCATTTTCAGACTCCGTCCCGGCTGCATTTTACCCCTCTGAAAAGCATAGCTATCCTATGCCCGACGCAGAGCTATGCTTTGGGCGGCCAAGAGCTATCATATGGGCCGCCCAAAGCTATCATATGGACAGCCCGGAGCATAGCTCCGCGGAGCGCATATATAACTTATTGATTATGAGGATGTTTCAGTCATGAAACCGAATACTCCCTTACGGAGGTTGAGCCCATATTCCAACCAGGCCTTGAGACAGACCAGAAAGTTGGTCCAACCTTCCGCATTGCTCACTATCCACGCCATTCCTGCTTCGCCCATGGACATGCCCGTCTCGGCGACACGCACCACCGTGGAGCCGTCGGTGCACTGTTCGAGCCTCATCTCCACCATCAGTTACTCACTCGTGGCGGCGTCCCAGGCAAAGCTGACGAGCGAGACGGGGACCACGGGCTTGACCCGCATGGGTGAGTCGACGGGAAGCTCGGGGAACCGCCAATAGACCGTGCGACCGGTTTCCAAGCGGTCCGAGGCTTATCTTTGCATTATCAAAGAGAGGATAAGCTATCAAAAAATGTTTAAACCAGGTAGTTTAAATTTTTGTTCTTGCTAAATTCAAGGTTATTTCAATAGGTAACTGAATCGAAAAGACAGAGACTGTTAGTGAGATTTAGATTATATAAATTTTGAGTTAATTACAGCTCTTCAAGGATTTCTTCGTGAGAAGAGATCCTCTTTTTGTCGCCTGCACCTGCACCTCGGTGCCGGTATCTCGGACATACAGACGCTATCGGGCACTGCCCCACGGCCGGACAGGCCGGACAGGACCTATTCTCCCTGCCCCACAGAACGGAGGATATAATCGCGGCATTCTTCCATCAGCCACTTCGGGGTGCTCGTTGCACCGCATATTCCGACCGTCTTCACGCCCTCGAGCCATCGCAGGTCGATGCCATCGGGACTGCCTATCAGATGGCTGTTGGCATTGACCCGCAGGCACTCATTGAAAAGGACCTTGCCGTTGGAACTCTTTTTGCCGCTGACAAAAAGGATGAGATCATGG
The DNA here is from genome assembly GCA_900317545.1 of uncultured Prevotella sp. GTDB lineage: Bacteria > Bacteroidota > Bacteroidia > Bacteroidales > Bacteroidaceae > Prevotella. Next base: position 1,165 of record ONHE01000070.1, read on the forward strand.
CGTACGGCAAACTCGGCGATGTGGGGCATGCGGTTGGCCACCTGTCGACAGATAGTGTCAAAGCTCTTGAAAGTAGCGTCAGGTGAGATGTGATCCTGTATGTAGTCGATGACGCGGCGGAACTCATGCAGGTTCTTGGTGGTCTGCGAGTAGAGATAGATGTCGCGTGAGAAATCGAGTTTATCTACATCATCCATGCTCTCAATGACGATGGCGTGGCTGCTGGTCTGCCCCACGAGACCAAGGACTTCGGCATGTCCGTTCTTTCCGAAAATCACCAACTGTGCCGACGGGTCCGTTTCGGTCTTTCCCTCCGGCAAAGATGCCTCATACTGGCGCTTGATGCGCCGTTGCAGCTGCAGCACGACAGGACACGTGGCATCGATGATTTCAATGCCGTTACGACGTGCGATCTCATAGGTCTCGGGCGGTTCGCCATGGGCCCTGAGCAGCACTTTGACGTCATGCAGCTGTCTGAGCTGCTCGTGGTCGATGGTGATCAGCCCCCGGTCATGGAGGCGTTCGAGTTCCATCCCGTTGTGGACGATGTCACCCAAGCAATACAACTTCTTGCCGGAAGCCAGCTCCTCTTCCGCTTTCTTGATCGCGGCCGTGACGCCGAAACAGAATCCGCTCCCGCTGTCTATCTCAATCTGGATCATTTGACCAATATATTGATGATCACTTTCGCGTGATCGGGATCGTTGGTAATCATGAGAATGCGCGGTTTCGAACGCGCGGCCTGCAGTCCTTTGGCCTCCGCCGTGACCTTCAGCTTGGCCGTCTCGCCCGGCGCAATCTTCGTTTTGTTGAGCGAAAGTTGCAAGCCTGTGGAGAACATCTGCAGATTGTTGATCTTCAGGACCGACTTTCCGAGATTGGAGATCAGAAGCTCTCCCTTTTTCTTTTCCTTGCCATCGAAGGAGCCGAGATCAAGATTGAAGGTCGACAGCTCCATCTTCGGTGCCATGCTCAGCTCTGTTTCGGAGAGGTTGCGGAAGTCGGGTAGCAGGACGGCAGAAACCGTCATCTCATTGCTCTGTGACACCTTGTCACCTGGATAACGGCCAAGGAAGACAGACGTCTGAGTCAGTCCGAAGTCGCGGAGTTTGCGGGAGTCGAGCTGAATGGTCACCACTCCGGCATGGCCGGGAGCGATGGATGAGGGCGACACCTGCGCGGAGAGATAGTCGGGAAGGTGCATCACTACCGGCTGTGCGGCGGTGTTGCCCGCGTTCATGATGTGGAAGCGCATGAAAGGCCGGTCACCACGGTTGACGTCATCAAACTCCAAGTCCGTGAGGTCCGTACGCAGGTCGCCCAAGGAGAATGGATATTCGCCGGAAAAGTCGACGATCTCGCTGACCACGACACCGCGGATGGTCAGCAGCAAAGGTTCCTTCGAAGCGTTGCTATAGACCCCCACCTGCTTCTCAAAGTGCCCCATCTGCTTGGCATCATAGCTGACCCGGAGCGTGAAAGACTGGTCGTGCCCGATCGGGCCGCGCGGATAATCGACGGAGGTGCACCCACAACTGGTTCTGACATTCATGATATGCAGATCGCGGTTGCCTTTATTCTGGAGGGTGAAATCGACGGTGACCGGCTTCCGAAACAAGATCTGTCCGCAGTCGAGCACTTCTCGAGTGGCTGCAATGCGCTGCGCTTGAAGTGCCAGCGCATTCAACGCGAGCAGCGAAAGCAAGATGATTTTCCTTTTCATTGATGTATGACTAATTGTTTGGCAGCGGTTCTGGCCATAAATTCAGGACTGTATGCGCATTGCACGGTACAGGTCCCGGTCTGGTAAGTGCCGCTGCGGTCTAAGTAATATTCAGTTTCGATGACGTGCTTACCTTTCGGCAGGCGGTCAAAGTAGTAGCTGGTGGCATGGTCGCGAGGGCTGCAATAGTAGCCGTTGTGATAGCCGCTGAGCTGGCGTACGGGTTCCATGCAGGCGGCGCGCTTGTCGACGATCTGGACAAAATCATAGTCGCGGTCGGCCTGAACGGTGATTCTGACCCGCACGCGGTCACCGACTTTCAGACGGTCAGCACCGATCAGCTCACGCATGATCGTGAATCCGGCTGCATGATCCGTAACTGCCGAAGATGCCTGAAAATACTGGGCATAGACGGCGCCCCAGCTTGTGCCGTCCGAAGACTTGTCGATCGTGAGGGTCTTCGGCGTTTTCCCGGTGACACTCCCCTTGACATAGCCGAGGCCGGCCGTGGCGGCAGAGAGATCCATACGTGTGCCATCGAGCCGGATGACAGCTTCCTCCTTGGCCGCAAGGTCGGTCGGACGCTGTCCGTCAAGGAAAGCATAGACTGCCTCGACGCTGTTGATGGGCGTGTCCCAGCTCTGGGTCCGCTTCTCCTGTAGCAGCCAGCGCTTCATCTCGTCGATCTCTCCGGTCTTATCAGGTTGCAGCGCCTTGATGGCCTCAATGGCTGCCACCTGGGTCGGGATGCGGTAATCAAACCATGACGACTGTGCCTTCGGTGTGTCGAAATAGCGCCCGATGTCCTCACGGAAGACCGTGTATTCACTGAGACTCTGCAGATATTCCTTCGCCTTGGCAGGCTTCCCGAAGGCGGAAAGGATCACGGCCGAATTGGCCTTTCCATAGATTGAGAGAGCCGTAGAATTTTTCTCCAACAGGCCGATGAGGTATCGGATGTCGGCAGTGGGCGACCGTTGGGCCAACGCAGAGACATAGAGATAATCACAAGCCACATTGGAGGGACAGAGATGATGGGCACCTTTCTTCTCCTGTTTCTTCATCTCGGCCACGATTTCCGCAATTCTGCGATCCATGAAACCGAACGCAGACCGGAGCACGACGGACGTTTCGGGCGAGTTGCCGATCATACGGTTGAGCCGAACGAGCATTTTGCTCACGGCAGTGGTCATGTAGAGACTGCCCGGCATCCCCGGCCACCAGCTGAAGGAACCGTCGGCCGACTGCAGGGAGCGCAGGGCAGTCAGTTGGGAATGGAGTCGATAGTCCGTGGCGGACTCATCAAAGAAGTTGATAAGCAACTGCTTCTGTTCCGCCTCGCGATCGGCATCGCCGACCCATGGTGTCTCATCGAGAAGCATCGACTTGAGCTCCGCATTCTTCTGAAGCTGGCTCTGCAGAGGCGATCCGTTGCCTCCCTGCAGCTTCCAGCTGTTGAGCACGGTCTTGATCGTCGGTGTCTGCCGAAGGATGAACTTGGAAACGCTGTTGGCATAGAAGGCCGCAGCCAGACTGATCGCATTCTTCTCATCGGTCTGCGCGACTGTCGGCAGTGCCTGGATCATCAACCAGGCAGGATTGTTGGTATATTCGACGGTCAACTTATTGGTCCTGTTCTTCACGGGGAAGAGCTTGGCCACATCAACAGTTGTCTCGCCCGGGCCATGCTGCGTCACGGGAACGGTGGTTGTCACCAATTCTCTGTCGGGCAGGATCGGCAGATAATGCTGCTCCCCATCAGAGAAATTGCGACCGGAAGCCGTCATCCGGCAGATGTAGACAGACGCATCGGTGCCGAGAACCGTGAGCTGTGACGGCGTAAAGTCAAAGCCTGCCGTGACCGTCTGCCCTGCTTCGACGGTGAAAGGCTTGCTAAATTCCATGACGGTGCGGCCTGTTGCAGGATCGATCAGGAGCATCTTAGCCACACCTTCTTTGTTCGTTTCAGAAGCATTGAAGATCCGCGCTGTCAGCACAGACTTGTCGTTGGCTCGGACAAAACGTGGCAAGTTGGGTTGCAACATGACATCTTTCCGCGCAACGGAAGTCGCTTCTATCCATCCGTAATTCATCAAAGTGTCATGGGCCAGCCCCATAAAGCGCCAAGTGGTGATGCTCTCCGGAAGCGTGAACTTGATCCGGACATTTCCCTTCTCATCGCTGATGAGGGACGGATAGAAGAAAGCCGTCTCGTTCAGATTCTCACGGACTTGACCGGTGGACGATCCCTTGGGCTCTTGACCGCTGCCATCCATGGCAACGTTATCATTTGCGCTCATAGCCATTTCTACCTGCGGAGCAGCAGCTTCCAAAGCCGTCTTGGCCATCATCATCGGCTTTGCACCACGGATGCGGATGTCACTTTGCGAGTACATCATGACCGTATTCGCATGCGGGAAGACTTCGTCATCGGACCGGGAGAAGTCGAGGGCATTCTCTGTCAAGGGTTTATAACTCATGAATCCATAGAATCCGACTGCCTGGAAGTTGCCGCCCAACCAGCGCGTCTGTGGCAGACTGCGGTAGAGGGAAGGCTCAAATTGCCAGTTGTGCTGTCTGATCTTGTCAAGCGACATATCAAATAAGGTGGCGATCAAGTGGGCTTTTCCCTTCTTCCCATCAGGCCTGGAGACACTCAAGGTCCACTCTTCGCTCTGTCCGGGTGTCAGCCGATCGCGGAACGTAGACCACTTGAGAATGAGACGCTTGTCAGGCAAGGGCTTGCGGATCTCGGCCTTATGGCGATACATCTTGCCCGCCTTGACCCAGAAATAGTTGAGCAAGATGCCCTCACCATATTCATCTTTATAGGTAAACTTGCGCGTCTTGATGGCATTGCTCTGCTCAATGACGCCTTTTTCCAACAGTTTCTTCCCCGAATGGATGGTGAAGAAGACGTACTGGTCGACATCTGAGGAACCTACCTGAATGTAGACCGGCTTCCCGTCAACGGGGAATTCCGACGCACTCTGATAGAACCAGTCGGGCGTTGAGACGGCCGGATGCTTGTCGTTCATGGTGAAAACGACGAACTCTTTCTGAATAGTGTCGGTTCCACAGACCGCATACAGCAGATGCTTTCCGGAACTGAGCGAGCCCACATGGGCAGCAATGCCTGTCTGCCTGTTGGCCTCGGCCTGCAGCCGGACATCAGTGGCGTCAAACGAATAGTGTACCTGGCCGGTGATAGGTTCACCGGCATTGTTGAGGTAACGGAACGTTATCGACTTCAAGCTATCGCGTTCAATCTTGTCCGGCAGATCACAACTGAATGCCGTAGGCCTCGTGCTCAATGGCAACGACAGCTCGCTGCGCTGCGTTTCGCCGGCGACATCCGTCACTTCGGCTTCCACATCGAAATGGTAGAAGCGCGGATGGCGGTCGCCATTCGCCTCTTCCGGCAGTTCCATCAAGAACTTGGCCGTGAACGACCCATCCTGTCCGGTTATCGCAGAATCGCGTGACACGACGAGTTCATAGTCCTTCTTGGCCCTGTACCACCACCACAAAGAAGGACGGCGTGTGACAACATACTTGACATGAGCACCCTGGACAGGCACTCCGGCGAAGCTCTTGGCGAAACCGCGGACCTGGAGCGAGTCGCCATCCTGGTATTTCTGCGTCACCGGATCAAATGTCACCTGAAACGTGGGACGCTTATATTCCTCTACAGAGAAATAGGTTCTCGCCCCGGAAGCATCATTGCAGCCGATCGAGAACTGCCCTGTCAGTCCGGCGGAGGGCAACACGAAATCAGCGGAAGCAGATCCGTAAGCATCTGTCGTAACCTGTTTTTCGGCCACGACTTTATAATTGGCATCACGCAAAGTCAGCGTGAAAGACTTATGGGCATCCACACCGAGGTCCTCATGCCGGCGGTTGATATAAGCCAAAACTGCTGCATGGACGGTCTGACCCGGACGGTAGATCTTCCGATCGGTAAAAAGATTGGCGACCTGAAGATCACGCCGGACGTCGTAATATGCAAAATAGCTGTTGAAATACAATTCCGGACCAGCCTCGTCTGCGTCCGTATAAGCATAGATCATATCAGGCTGACGATTCTTGAACCGATACTCCACCTCGCCGTTCTTGCCGCATTCGATGACCTCGGAGACTTTCCCGCCGCCTTTTGCGGAAACGCCCGTGGTGGTCAGACGAATTTTCACGCCGGGCAAGGGCTTTCCTGTGGTCGCACTGACCGCCTGAAACAGGATGTTTCGATCAGCGATTGACTCGTGCATGACGAACACATCGCTGACATGTAACAATCCCCGCTGGGGGCTGATATTGTTGTTGTCAGTCGTAAATTCGACCAGATAAACGCCTACAGGCAATCCGATGATCGTCATTGAATCACTGACTACCTTGCAGCATGGCAAACCAAAGTAACGCTTAGTCTGCGTTGCTTCCGGAACGGCCGTGGCGCCCGACATCAACCGTTGCAGATCTTTCTCGTCTGAAGGATTCAAATGCGTGTCGCCCTTGACATTCAATCGCCAAAGGTTCATGGTCAAAGAAGAGATGTTACGGATGGAGTTGATGAGCACCTTCCGAGGCGTATTGGGTATGGACAACTCATCACCGATGCTGACATTGAAGGTCGGTTGGGTGAGATCACTCTGCGCATTACGCAGGATGTTCATGCGTGGCCATGTCCCCCATCTGCTCAATGCGTAGTTGATATAATTGATCTTGCTCTCCGAGGTGGCATCCGAAGCGCGCTCCAGACATTTGTAATGTTCGATCGCGAGTTCGCCTGCCTGGGGCAGATCCTGATAAACATGGATCAGCGAATCAATGCGCTGCAGGTATTTAGATTTACGTACGAGGATCGCTTCGTCATCCTTTTGTTGACGAAGAGACAACAAGGCACACATGCAGGCTGCGGGTCTATTACCACGGCTGAGATAAAAATCATGCAGTTTTTGATAGGCCCGAGCCTCAAAACCGATCACATGCAGGAGATCATTCGAGAAGATCTTGCTGTCAATACCCGGAATGACGAAAGGCTCAAAGTCAGCAGCAAGCCCCTGTGAGAGCAGGTCCAGATCCTTCAGAGCCATCGCGAAATATTCACGGCTACGCTGTTCGTGACCCTCGCCAAGGTCACGATTGTCCCGATAAATCCGGCCTAACACGGTCTGATAGATGGCTGCAAGTACTGCATCCCGTTCGCGAGCCTGCAGCTCAAGCGCCGAGAGACGCTGCACCTCGACAGCCATGGAGTCGGGAGACACCTGCGTATTGATCGAGACTGTAAGCAACTCGGCCTTCAGCAGATGGCCATAAGCTTTCTCGGAAGAGGCTTTTGAGACTATCTTCGCCAAGATATCACGCGAAGATTTGGGGAGATCCTTCTCCTTGGTCACCGTATATTGCTTCCAGAGTGACGTGTAACTGTCTGCTTTCACAACGATTGGCATGAGCAAGAACACTACAAGTAAAGATAAAATTTGTCTGTTCATAAGATGATTCCTTATCGTCATATATCTGCAAAGATAATCATTTCCACGAATAATCCGTCATAATCCCCTGCTTTTTAGGTTAATTTGCGAACTATTACATCATTTACCTGTCACCCCGCCAAAGGTCTGCAGCCGCCTGTAACTGCCCTTTTCATATAACAGAGCAGATAGGTATCCCTTTGCGGCCAGATGAAGTGGGGTTCAAGATAAGTAATGGGTCGGCGTGAGACACACGAAGAGACCGGGACCGGCAAACGTGCGGTCAAAATTAAAGGTCAGGTAAGAAAAACAGGCACATCACAAACTATTTTTTTGCACAAGCAATTGATTCTCAAAAAAATATGTAAGTTTGCACTTGCAACAACTCCGATGCCTCCAAATGGAAGATCCCAGAGAATTCGACAACATCTTCAAACGCTACTACGGCAAGCTCTATGCCTACGCTGGCCAGTTCGTCTTTGACGACGATGTATGCGCAGACATCGTAAGCGAAACATTCGAAGAACTGTGGAAAAACTTTGAGAGAATCAGGCCTGAAGCACTGCAATCCTATCTCTTCAAGAACATCCGTAGCAAGAGTATAGACTATATCCGGCACCAAAACGTCAAGAAAAGATATGTGGACCTCTATCTTATCCTGACCGACACTACCTTTACTCAGGAAGAAATGGACGCGCAAACAGAGCGTGAAAAGCAGATGGAAGACATACTCGCAAAGCTTAACGAACGGACACGAGAAATTTTCTTAGCCTGCTATGCGGACGGAAAGAAATACAAAGAAGTGGCAGAAGAAACAGGACTCAGCGTAGCTTCAGTCCAAAAATATATGGTCAAGGCATTAAACATCATCCGCAAGGAAAAAACGAAGCCGAGGTAACTGAAATCTTTATATAAACGTTATTATTAATAAATTACCTTAAAAAATACAAGCATGATTGAAGACGTACTTGATATGATGCAACATGATGCAGAGGTATCTGACGAACAGCTGCAGATGTTGGAAAGGGATCCAGAAATGAAAGATGCCTGTCAGGATATCTTGTACGCCCGCATGGTAGAAAGGAAAAGGAAAATGCCGAATGTGGACGAACAGCTTGCCGCATTCAAAAAACGTCACAAAAAACCTAATTTCCACCGCCTCCGTCTTACTGCCATCATTACAGGTACTGCCGCGGCCATACTAATCGCAGTGCTTCTCATGCACAAGTGGGAGCCGCAGCTGGCAAAAGACCTAGTTGAGAATATTCATATAGAGAAAGATGCCCCAGTACTTACAATAGCCAACGGACAGGAAGTTCCGGTAAAGATACTACAGGCACGACAATTGGCAGACCCACAAGTAATCCTCAATACAGATGCTAATCTCGAAATAGAAGATACTTTAGTCCTTAACGTCCCTTATGGAAAGACCTACCAAGTAGTGCTCCCCGATGGCAGTCGTGTCTATTTGCATCCTGAAAGCCGGCTCGTCTATCCCTCACGTTTCTATGGAGCAAACAGGGAAGTATGGCTTAGTGGAGAAGCTTATTTCATCATCACCAAAGACGCAGAGCATCCTTTCATCGTGTCGACACCACGATCTCAAACCCGGGTTTTGGGAACAGAGTTTGACGTAACATCTTATCCGTATCGTCCGGAATCTGTCACGTTGGTCACCGGCAGTGTTGTTTTCAAAAGTCTGAATCAACAGAACAATATTGTAATCTCCCCCGGCCAGCAGGCAACGATGGATGCGTCAGGTAATTTTACGGTTCTTGCAGCCGACACAGACCCCTACACAATGTGGCGCGACGGTTACTTTTATTTTGATAATCAGAACTTGAAGTCAGTGCTGGCAGAATTAGGAAGGTACTACGATGTAGACATTGAGTCTCATAACCCGCAAGCTATGACCTACCGTGTTCGATTTATCTGCAGAAGAGACGCGGACTTGTCTACAGTCATCAATAACATTAATCTAATGAAAATTTGCACAGCATCGTTAGAGAACAACAAACTTATCATCCGTTAATCGCGTGTGATAAAGCTGACAGACAAATCGATCCATCTCGTATAATTGGATTTTTCGGAAAACACCAAACTTGATTTTGCAGAAGTTAACATTCAATCCTATTTCACCATTATCGGTGCAATGATGCAGAAATGGATTCCACAGAAGGAGCAGAATGAATCCAAATGGGCGTTCAGTCCTACAATAAACTAACTATTTTTCAAAATATCCGGCATTATGGTAACGGATTTACACTATTAAACGTTATTATTTTATAGAAGAATTATTAATTTTATAAAACGTTTAGTATGAAAAAATGGCGAGTCATTCTTATGCTCATTGTCATCTGCTTCTTGTCCGTTTAGGTATTCGCACAAAGCAGCGGCACCGTCACAATGACATTTGACAACGAGAGTTTGCCGTCGGCACTCCGTCGTTTAGAGAAAGCCAGCACTTACAGGATCATTTTCACGTACGACAATTCTGAAAAGTACCGCGTAACTGGCAGTGTGAAAAATTTGAGTTTCGAAGCTACTCTCAAGTATATACTGAAAGACAAACCGCTGATATACACTATCACCGGTAAGTTGGTCTATATCCAACAGTCCCCTGATGCAGCATCCAAGACAAAGTCCATTGTATTGAAGGCCAATGTCGTTTCGGATGTTGACAACGAGCCAGTTATAGGTGCATCGATCATACACTTGTCCTCTGCCAACAAGGAGAAAGGCACAACTCTGACCGATGCCAATGGATTCTTCACATTAAACTATAATGAAGGGGACAAAGTGCTTGTCAGGTATCTCGGAATGAAATCCAAGACCGTACCGATCACCCGTCATGAAATAACGATAGCACTTGAGCCGGACGACAAGACTTTAGGCGAGGTTGTAGTTACCGGTATTTATACTCGTAAGGCGGAAAGTTATACAGGATCAGCTGTCACGGTGACCTCTCAGGATCTAAAACGCGTAGGTAATGCAAACATCCTTCAAAGTTTAAAGAACCTTGATCCATCCGTATATATTGCTGACAACCTAACTTCGGGATCTGATCCAAACAGCGTTCCCACGGTCTCCATGCGCGGCACATCCAGCTTTCCGGCAGAAACGTCATCCTTAAAAAGCAACTATCAGCACGATCCCAACTCCCCCTTATGGATTCTCGACGGCTTTGAGACTTCCGCAGGGCATGTCGTTGATCTTGACATGAACCGCATCGCGAGCGTCACCATCTTGAAAGATGCAGCAGCCAAAGCACTTTATGGGAGCAAGGCTGCGAATGGCGTCATCGTCATTGAGACCAAGCGACTGGCCGGAACGGAAACGAATGTCACGTATAACGGATCGTTAAGCTTTGAAATTGCAGATCTGAGCAGCTACAACATGTGCAATGCGGTTGAGAAGTTGCAGGTAGAACAATTAGAAGGACTATACATTGGAAACGGAGATGCATACGAGCAGCAAAGACTGAACAACCTCTACAACAAACGGAAACTTTTGGTCATGAACGGCTTAAACACCGACTGGATGTCCAAGCCACTACGTACCGGCATCGGCCAAAAACACAACATCAACGTGGAATTGGGAGATGCGCGCTCGCTACGGGCCATCCTTGACTTTACCTATAATGATGTGGGGGGCGCCATGAAAGAATCCTACCGCCGCAATCTGATGGGATCCGCCGCCATCGCCTATCGCAGGAAGAACCTGCTGTTCCGCAATATTCTGGAAGTAATTTCCAACCATAGCCAGGATTCCCCATATGGGACTTTCTCTGACTATGTAAAGATGAATCCTTATTGGCAAGCGGAAGACAGCGAGGGAAACATACTGCGCTATGCAGAAGAAAAAGGCGTCTTGGACACCTATAATATATATAACACGACCAGAGTGCCAAACCCACTCTATGACGCTACAATCGGCACAAGCTTGAAGTCAACCTATGCCCAAATCACCAACAACTTCTATACAGAATGGACCATTGATCCATCCTGGAAAGCCACGCTCCGTATAGGCGCCATGCAGAAACGCAATGACGCAGACAGTTTCTACCCGGCCAGCCATTCCATGTTCGTTTCATACCTTGAATATGATGACACAAAACTGCGTCGAGGGCGTTACATCATGGAAAACGGAAAGGCTTCTGAACTCAGTGGAGACCTGAATATCAATTATAATCATACTTTCGGGAAGCATAACCTGTTCGGCAATGCAGGCTACTTTATCGCGGAGCGCAAGTATCAGGCCTATCAGGAAACCGTGGAAGGTTTCGCCAACAGTGCGATTGCCGATGCGACCTTCGCCCGACAGTATTTGGAGAACTCCACGCCTACGGGATACGCATCTACCAATCGCGAGATGAGTTTCCTGCTTGCCGCCTCCTATGATTATGGCAACCGCTACTTGGCCGACGCCACACTTCGGGAGAGCGCGTCGTCTCTCTATGGTGCCGACAAGCGTTGGGCCAACAGTTGGTCGATCGGATTGGGCTGGAACCTCCATAACGAGCAGTTTATGAAACCAGTGAAATGGCTCAAACAGATGAAGATCCGCGGCAGTTACGGACTCACCGGCAATCAGAACTTCAACTCAAACGCAGCGATTCCCACCTTTAATTACTATACGGGCTTTTCCTATGTCGGCTATATGGGCGCCTATTTATCCAACATGCCTAATTCCGAGTTGATGTGGGAGCAGAAGAAGGATCTCAACATCGGGTTCGACTTAAAGGCTGGGCCGCTGTCGCTAACCTTCGATTGGTACACCGCCGACACAAAGAGCATGCTTACCGATGTCACTATTTCCACCTCGACGGGCTTCTCTACCGTGAAGGATAATCTGGGCTTAGTGCGTAACAGCGGCATTGAACTGAAGGCGAGCATCACTCCCTGGCAAAACAAGGATGGCTTCGTCAACCTTTACGGATCTTTCGTCTATACGAAGAATAAGATTGTGGAACTGTCCGAAAGCATGCGCGAATAAAACGAGCGGATGCTCAAGCTGGCCGAATCGACAAGCCAGTCTGCACCTGTATTGATGTATCAGGATGGGCTCTCGATGAACACGATCTGGGCCGTGCAGTCTGCAGGCATCGATCCCCAAACGGGTTTAGAGGTCTACATCAAGAAAGATGGAACACAGACTTACGACTACGATGCCAGCGACATGATTGCCGCCGGTGACGCCACGCCGAAGTATAGGGGCAATGCAGGCTTCACAGCTGAATATAAGGGATTTGGCCTCACGGCCACCCTCACCTATCTGGCAGGCGGCCAGATGTATAACTCCACGCTGGTCGACCGTGTGGAGAATGCGGACATCCAGTACAATGTAGATCGCCGGGTGCTGACCGGCAGATGGAAAGAACCGGGGCAGATCACCCAATACAAGGGCTTTGACGCAACAACCAAGACGAGGGCCACGACACGCTTCGTGCAAGACCGGAACGAACTGAGCCTGTCGTCGATCAGTGCCTATTATGAGTTCCCGCGATCAATCTATTCGCGGCTTGCCATGCAGCGGCTACGATTTGCTGTCTATCTGAACAACGTAGCGACCTTCTCTTCCATCAAAGCCGAGCGGGGTACGTCCTATCCTTTTGCCCGAACGCTTTCTTTTGCACTCACTGCAACATTCTAAGTCAGAAATCCAAAAAGACATACAAATGAAAATAACACGTTATATCATCATAGGCCTCACGACATTGGCACTTGCATCATGCAACGATTGGTTCGATGTCACGTCCTCCAACGAAATCCGGGAAAAGGATCATTTTGCCATTGACCAAGGCTTCGCGCAAAGCGTCACGGGGTGTTACATCAAGATGGGCGAGGATGCTTTATATGGACAATATGTTTCCTACGGACTCCCGGAGATTGCCGTAAACCCCTATCGGCTCATGGGAACCGCGGATCCAGATCACCGCGCCTACGCCTATATACAAAGACACTTGTGGAATTCTGTTGAAGCCAAGGCGGTCATTGACAACATCTGGTCAGCTTCCTACAGCGTAATTGCCAACGCGAATGAAGCATTGAAGAGCATCGACGAGAAGGAAAGCAGCATGGATCCCATCAACTTTCATGTCATCAAGGGTGAGCTTCTCGCGACGCGAGCGCTGATGCACTTCAATCTCCTGCGCTATTTCGGATATGGCAACTGGGCCAACCGGAAAGCCGAATTAGATGCCAAGCTGACTATCCCCTACGTGGCCACCGTTGAAAAGCATCTTACGCCGCAGTCGTCAGGAGCCGCGGTCATTGGCAATATTCTCAAGGACCTCAGCGATGCCGCCGCATTGATGAAGGACTATGACCCAGCCAGCAGCACTCACGAGACCGGTTATTATAATGATGTGGACGAAGAAGGATTCTATGAATCGCGCAACTTCCATCTCAACTACTATGCAGTCCGTGCGCTTACGGCCCAAGTCTATCAATGGATCGGCGACTATGCGAGCGCGCTCACGCCTGC
>ONHE01000078.1 GCA_900317545.1 uncultured Prevotella sp.
GGGCTCTACTGCTTGATTGGCATCAGTGCGTTCATGTCGCTGATGTTCCCCACTATCTATGGCATCGCCTTGGAGAATGTCGACCAGCAGGATGCCTCTTTAGGTGCGGCCTTCCTCGTGATGGCTATAGTGGGCGGTGCGATCATGCCTCCGTTGCAAGGGATGATTATCGATTTAGGCCATGTGTTGTGGCTGCCTGCCGTGAACGCTTCCTATATTTTGCCTTTCATCTGTTTCTGTGTGGTGGGTTTGTATGGAGTGAGAAGTTTCAAGAGAGGACGTGCTGAAGTTGAAAAGCTTCAGATGGATGAATAGCCATCTACAGAGACTCATGGGAAAAATGTAACAAGATTTTATAATCCAATGTAAACATCTAACATTTTTTTGTGTAACTTTGTGGCGTTATAGGAGAATAGAGATGCCAGAAGATACAGAGAAAGAGCGCGAAGTGATCGCAGCCCTGAAAAGTGATTCGCAGGACGCATTCAACGAAATCTATTCCACTTATGCTCGTCGCCTGTACAGTTACTGCTACAAGTTCAGTCGTACGGCAGAGGATGCGGAAGAGATCGTTCAGGATACTTTCGTCAGACTGTGGAACAGCCGCGGGAAGCTGAAGAGTGATACGAATCTAAACAATCTGATTTTCACAATCTCACACCGACTGGTCATCAATGCATGGCACAAGCGGATGCTTGACCCGAGGTATATAACCTTTCTTGAAATCCAAGAACAAGTGGCAGACAGCCGCAGAACTGAACATGCGGTAGAATACGATGAGTTTTCTTGGCGGGTGTTGAGCCTGATGGATAAATTGCCAACAACGCAACGAAAAATCGTGCAATATGCAAAGATGGAGGACTTGCCGAGTAAGGAGATTGCCCGGAGGATGAACCTCAGCGAGCAGACTGTGAGAAACCAACTGTCCTTGGCGTTGAAAACACTCAGAAGTCAGATGAAAGATGGGAAAATGGCTGTCGGACTTTTATTCCTTCTTTGGGCTTAATAATACAAATCACTCTTTTTTAGGTAGCAAACGATGTATGAACTGATAGAGAAATATATTAATGGACAATTGACGGCAGAGGAACTTGCCTTGTTGAAGTCCTATCTCGCAACATGCACCCAAGAGGAATTGAAAGCTATCATGCATAAGGTGTGGGATTCCAACGACGGCGTTCCTGCACCCTCCGAGGAGCAGTTGCTGAGGATGAAGCACGGAATTGATGCCCGTATTGCTGAAACTGAAGGCGGCGGGAAGATGGGTGTGTCACGGATACGGCTTTCGCACTGGGTACTGCGCGTTGCTGCTGTATTGTTGCCTTTGTTTGTTGTGGCCACAGTTTATCTTATGGAAAGCAACCGTCGGATGAATCGACTGATGGAAAATAAGCTGACCTTTGTAACCGGTGAGGGGCAGCAGGCCTCTGTGAATTTGCCCGATGGCTCGTTAGTGAACTTGAACCAGAACAGTAAGCTTGAATACACCGCGGCGGCCTTCAGACATGGAAAACGAAGTGTGAGACTTGAAGGAGAGGCTTATTTCAACGTGAATCATAGGGAAGATGACGTGTTTGTCGTCGCGGTCTCTGATGCAGAGGTGTCGGTACTCGGCACGGAATTCAATGTGGAGGCACGGTCCGGTAAGGCTTCTGTGACAGTCATTTTGGATAAAGGACGACTGCATGTTATGGCAACGAAAACGCGCCGGGGACTGAATATATCCTCTGGCGATGAGGCTGTCATTGACCGTCGCACGGGAAATATCTCCATCAGCACTTTGGAGAAAGCACCCGTAAGAGTAGACTGGCTCAACAAGTCGTTAGTCTTCCATGATGCTTCTCTTGAGAACGTGCTTCAGATGCTGGAGAAAACTTACAGCATAAACTTCCAGAGACAGATGCGCGGGAAGTGTCGATTCCATGGCGTCCTGCCAGCTGACAACCTGGAGGAGTCACTGAGGATCATTTGCAAGACGTGTAACCTCAAGGTGAGGAACGAAAAAGAACGTAATACCTATGTCGTATCTGATCGATGAGAATGCATCTGTTCTTGAAGATCACTGACACAGCCCCGAAGAAATCTATTCAAAAAAATCTCAGGTAGACCAAGTTCTGTGCCCGCTCGGCCGGCATCCACAGCTGATGCTCTGCCGATCCCCTGGAGGGGAGGCAGAGCGTCAGGTTTTCAGGCTTCATGTGAATGCGGCCTCGGCTTCCCTATGTGATTATACGCTTTCGTGAGCCTGAAGGGAAACTCGGGATATTCATAGAGCGCAAAGCGGCGTTCGGTCTGTCCTTCTGTGTATTGCCAAATGGTCTCATAGCAGCCGGCATCTTCGCCCCATTCGGTCAGCTGATGGAGATATTCGCCGATCGACTTATTTTCACAGATGTAGACGTGTGGATGTTCTTCGATGACCGGACTGTGGCGGCGGGTTGGGTCATGGTCAAATTCGAGAATCCGCCGTCCGTCCTCCATGATGCCGACCATTCGGAAGCTCATGCTCTTACCGATCCCGGGAAGGTTGAGCACACTGCGGTCAGAAGCGATGAAAGGCCTCCGATGTGTTTTGCAGAAATCGGACACGATGCCTTCGGAGCTGACGGATGACTGCAGCAGGCTGACGAGCTGTAGCTCCTCCTCATGACTCAATTGTCCGATGACCTTCTCCTCTTGCTGTTCTTGGATGGATCTGCTGTTTGGGGTGAAGATCGCATGGTTTTCGTTGAATCCCTTCACGGTGAAAGTGTAATAGCACAGCACGTCGAGCGAGTTAAGCAACCGGCGCAGTGCGACCGTGTGTCCGCGGCGGGATGCGGCTATGTTGTAGACCAGCTGGTTGGTGACGGTCCAGCCGGCCCGTTGCAGTCTGCGGATAGCGTCAACTGCTTCCGGTGTCACCTCAAGCGGTGTCTGATAGTGAGTCTGGATGAAAAACTGTTTGATCCCTATTTGCTGTCCTTTCTCTCTGAAGGCACTCAGGACGCTGATCAGGCTGTCGGTGACGCGCATGGGGAGATAGGCCGGCAGTCGTGTCCCTAACCGGATGCGCTGGATCTCGGCCATTTTTTGTCCGTCGGCGAGATGCTCATTGGCTTTCTTCTTGCGCAGGGCCATCTTGTAGACGGCTTCCAGGATATTGCGCAGCGAACTGTCCTGGCTCATCAGTGCATCGCCTCCCGTGATGAGAATGTCTCTGATCTGCTTGTCTTCCTCGAAATATACCATGAGTCTGTGGAGTTTTTTCTGCCAGGATTCTGTCGGTTTGAGGGCGTCGAAGTTGAAGTTCAGCACACCGCGCTGAAAGTTGTACATTCTCTGGCAGGAAGCGCAGAGCCCTCCGCACGATCTTCCCATGGAGTCGGGGATGAGGATAGCCACGTCAGGATAGCGCCTGTGTATGTTGTGTCCCTCGGGCAGGAGCCATCCGGCGATATTGGGTTCGTTGCCCTCGATGATGTCTTCCCGTTCCCAGGCTTTGATGTGGCCGAAGGTGTCGACCAAATCTTTCGAGTAGAAGATATAGGAGCGGATGGCCGTGTCATCGTAACCGTTCAGCCCGATGTTCAGCAGCGAGAGGTAATAAGGCGTCACGAAGATGGGCATTCCTTTTCTGACGGCGAGGTGATATAGCTCCATTGTCTCCTTGGAGAGTGTTTCATCCATGAAAAGATTTAGCTCATGGGGTGAGCGGATGGCCATGGCGAGGTGGAAGTGGTAATCGTTCCACCATTCTTCCACCAACGCCCGTTTCTGCTGAAGCGAAATGCCGTCGGGGAAAATATATCGGCTGCGCGGTGAATGTCGCCTTTCAATCTTCGCGATGATGCAGTTCACGATGCGCTCTTTGTTCTTCTGCCTCAGACTGATTACGTCTCTGTCCGTCCCGCCGGGCCATCGGTCCATCCATTGCATGACCGTCTGTGGCGACGGTGGAGTGGGGGGCGGCGTGTGAAGGCGTTCGATCTGGTGTGAGATATCGGTGAGAAAGTAGGGCGAAAGGGTGTCAGTAGGGATGTCACCTTTCAGGAAACGCCATAGTTTGGAGATGGTTTCAATCTTGATTTGTTTTCCTTCGGACAGTTCGTAAACTGTTTTCCCGTCATACCTGATGAGCCTGAGCAGGTTGTCTTTTGCCGTTTGGTTGACCATGGACCTATCTTTCCCGACTGCCTCTGCAAGTTGTTGCCTGAAAGTAGCTATGTTCGGGCTTCGGGAGACGATGTCTTTCATGAAAGGATGTTTAGTTTCGAATTGTGCTTTTGTTGTCATAGAATCTTTTCTGTTCCTGTAAGTTTGATTCATAGGCGATGATTTAAAGATGCGTGAATATGAAACTTTCCGTCGCTGCAGTTTGTTCCAGATAGCTTTCAAATTTAGTAAAACTTGGCCCCAAAAACAATTTTTGAAACTTTATTTCACAATAATTCTGCAATTATTAACAAAAAAATGAGCAGACGGTGTAGACTTGATTCGTCGTATGGATCTTGCTTTTTCAGTGCAAATGACGACAGAAACAGCAGACGAGGCTTGACCTTGTGACCATGATCGGATAACAAGACTGGAAAGGTGTGCCGTCTGTTACGAGAACAGCCGTGGCTGTGGGGAGCAGACATTGTCGCTGCAGGGGCGTCCTTTTCGGGTGCATCGTTGCCAAAGAAAGTCCGTAACGCCTTCAAGCTTGCTTGCATATTTCTTCTATCGCTATATTCCCTTAGTAAAGAGTTATAGGAACGCTCTCCGTAATCAATGTATCCAACGCGAATATCGGGAGAAAGAGGTGCTGTGTAAGTCAACCTTATTAGTCTTTATGCTCGAATAAAGCAAAATCACAAGAGTTTGAGTGTCTGAGTCTTATTCAAGGACGGGTTAGCTTCATGAAGGCAGATTATATTTAATTGTCTCCTGTTTGTCCATTCTTCAACGGCATTTTTTTTCATTTTTGTGTTTGCAGAACGTCCAAACCTTATTGCATTGAACGAACTAACAGGTTGCAGTGCTAGATTGCAATTAGTAAACTTTGTTAAAAATTGGAAGGGAAAGAATGGATTGTTGGATTTTTTTGGTAATTTTGTCTCCAACTTAGTTTTGTTATGTTTATAATGTGAACCAATAGTGTTCATTAATATCCGTAAATAATTCGCTAAGAGAATTGACAATCAAATAAATACAGGGGTAAACGACTCGATAGGTTGTAAACGTGTGTGCTTGAGAACTCTGACAATTTGAAACTTTGCCAAGGCAAAATTTCGTTACTGTTGACATGATTCCTTAAATATACCTACAAAACCTCCTATTTAAGGAATTGAACTACCAAATAATAAAATACAAAAAAATTACTGGACAGTAGTAAATGCGAGTGATGCTTGCCAGTGTTAAGAATTTGGAAAATGAATTAAAAGAATGAATATGAAAAAAAATTATGTAGTTCCCAATGCGGATGTCATTGAAGTCCATGTGGAACAGCTGATGCAATCATTGAGCACGGAGCATGCTCCTGCCGTACAAGATGAAGAGGAAGACGAGAGCGAAGAAGATGATGCTCCGTTTGGTTTTTAAACAAGAAATATCATTGAAATATGAACAACATGAAAGCAGGTATAAAGATAACTAA
>ONHE01000066.1 GCA_900317545.1 uncultured Prevotella sp.
AATCTTAGAGGGGTAGCTGACAAGAAATTCTTCCTCTTCCGTATTTCCAAATTATATGCCTATCCCCACTAAACTTCTACTGACCCATAAGCCTCGCTCGAGACTTTGAGTTGCAGATAGGCATAACCGTCGCGAACCGATTTCCGGCGAAAGAAATCGATACATTTATTATAAACCAGCCGACGGGCAAAGGCGGGCAACTGGTTCTTCTCTTCCAATAGTGTATCCAGCGACAGCCACATCTGCTCCATGACATCATGAACGATATCACGGGCTGCCTCTTCTTCTCTCACCATGCCGTAAGCAAGGCGGAACAAGGAATCGTAGTTGTCAATGAAAAACTTTTCAAATACTGACCGTAAGTCCAACTTCTATGCAATTCTCTTACTACGGCTGCAAAAGTAAAGAAAAAATAATAAAATAGAGTAATATTTTTATTATTTAAGAACAAATATCTATCCTTGTAACTATTCAACGATAATAATAACGCGAAACAAACGGCATCGCGGGACAAGCGCAACAACAAAACTTCGGGGCATGATGCGGGATCGCGACGCCTTCTGAATAGTTACGTATTGACTGGTCACTACCGCTAAATAGTTACCTGCCGCTTGCCAACTGATAAATTTTCCTAAGAGATTTCCTGCTTTCGGGAAAAAATGCTATCTTAGCCCAAAATTAAGGCTATGACGATGAAAAAGATTTTTGGATTGTTGCTGGCCGCATTGCTGCTGGCGGCCTGCGGATCCTCCCGGGTGTCGGCGGAGCAGAAGGCTGCACGCAACGCAGAGCAGATACGTACTGTGCGGAAAGCCGTAGAGGCGCGGCGGTTTGTAGTCGAAGCCAATTACATGTTGCCTCGCCGCGGACCGGCCAGACATATTGATTACGGGTATTCGATAGAGTTAAGGGGCGACACGCTGATCTCCTGCCTGCCTTATTTCGGCCGTGCCTACAACGTTCCTTATGGCGGAGGGAAGGGACTGAACTTCACTGCACCGGTCTCAGACTACAACTGTCGTTGGACGAAAGACCGCTCTTGGCGCATCGAGATGAATGTTGACAATGGCGAAGACCAGTTGCTTTATATGGTCGAGGTGTTTGAGACGGGACAGGCATCGATCAGTGTCATGGCGCGCGAAAGGGAGACGATCTCCTTCAACGGCGAGTTTGCGGAACCGAAAAAATTATAGGATGCTGAGACTGAAGATGTATCGGAGGATGTTCATGGGATGCCTCTTTTTGCTTGCCGCCATGGAAGTCTCTGCCCAGGAGGGCAGAAACGTCGGCAACAGTGACGTGCGTTACGTGAAGGAGCATTTGCTTTTTCAGCGGGGCGAGGAGACCAACGTGATCGACATCGATGTCGAATGGCCTTCGATGGTCGACTTTTCGGCCATGAAACCGTTGCAGTCTTTCTTGGCAAAGGCTGTCTTCCGAGCCAACGCCGACAACATGGAGGATGCCATCCTACAACTGAAAGAACGGTTTGGAAGCCCCGTGAAGAGCCAGTTCAAGACCATTCCGGATGATGACAAGTTCTGCTATGTGACGTGCGGGCTGAAGGAGATCGGCTGCCTGAAGAACCGTTTCATCTCCTTCCGCGCCTCTTATATCTGCGAGCCGGCCCAGGCCTCGACGCAGCAGGGGGACACGGCGGTCACGTTGATCACCTATGATCTGGTCAACGAACGCGTCCTGCTCATGAAGGATATCCTGAAGATGGGACAGCTGCAGCGTGAAGGCGTATCTTATCCTTTGTTGCTTCAGATCATCAAGGGTGCCAGTGTCGATGTGCCGGAAGATGTGCTCAACATGCAGATAACGGACGCCTGCCTGATGGATCAGTGGGTTTGGCTCAACATGCTCTATATGACCGAAGATGGCACGACTGACTTCCATTCGATCGTGTCGGCCGAAGACATGAAGCGAGTGCTGACTCGCGATGTTCGCAGACTGCTCACCATGGAACTGCCTAAGCGTCAGATGGTGACGGCTGTGACCGACTCTGTCTTCGAGGGACAGCCCGTCCACACAGTGGTGGACAAAGCGCCGGAGTTCCCGGGGGGCGTCGACAGACTCCGCCAATACCTCGCTGACAACGTGGACTATCCGCTGACAGAGCAGGAGATGAAGGTTCAGGGAAGGGTCATCGTGTCTTTTATCGTCGACGAGGGCGGGAGCATCAAGGACACGCGCGTGGTCAATCATGTCTCGCCGGGCATCGACCGGGAGGCCGTGAGGGTCGTACGGATGATGCCGCTTTGGACGCCGGGTGAACTGAACGGACAAAAGGTGAAGGTGCGCACGCAGCTTCCCATCACCTTTCGGCTGAACTGATTCCAATTCTTATGCCTGGAGCTGTGTACCGACACCATCACCATTTGCATTCCGAACACCGTCGGCGCCGTCGGCGCCAGAACAGGATTGTGGGCGGATGCCTGCTTTTCGTCGGCCTCGCTTTCATGCTCTTCGTGTTGCTCGTTGTCTTCGCACCCGATGTATACCGTCGGTTCGTAACCGCCGCTTCTTACCGTTTAGGCCTGCGTACAGTCGTGGTCGACCGCCATCAGATATTGGATTACGACGGCATCGACGTGTCCCACCATCAGGGGATCATAAGTTGGGAGCGAGTGGCAGCAGACACTGCGGTGAAATTCGTATACATCAAGGCCACTGAGGGCTCCACAATCGTTGATCCGCGATATGCCTATAATCTGCACGGAGCACGAAAGGCCGGCTTGAAGGTCGGCTCTTACCACTATCTGACTTCCACAAGTCCTATCTTAAGCCAGTTCTGCAACTTTCGCCGTCAGGCTGATCCAGCTTGCCAGGATCTGATACCCATGCTCGACATTGAGGCTGAAGGGCTGCGTGGCTGGAATCGTCAACAGCTCCAGGACAGCATCGCTGCCTTCATCGCGCTCACCGTCCGTCACTACGGGAAGCCGCCTCTGCTTTACAGCTATGCCCGTTTCTACAACGAAAACCTTGCTCCCCGTTTCAACCGTTACCCACTTTTTATCGCCCGTTACAGTTCCCTCGCGCCCATTGTTCATGGTGCCGGGTGCCATCATCTCTGGCAGCATAGCGACCAAGGAGTGGTCGACGGAATCCCCACTTCCGTCGATCTCGACTTCCTCGGTGATGATACCGAAGTCGAAGATTTGCTGCTTTGATGAATCAAATGGCTTTTGGGGTGTCATAGTGACAATAGTTCCTGTATTTTTCTTGCATAATGTTGAGGCGCGAAAGATTTAGTCTTTTGTTTTGATAGTAATAAAACTTTACAATAAATTTTTAAGTCTTTAACATATCTGTGAAGTAGGTTGTGGCTGGAAAATGCTTATGTACTGACAATATGTATAGTTTTTGAGATGTATGTAGGTGCTGTTTGGGATAACGGTTTTCATATTGTCACTGGTTTGGGGTGTATTTTAAAAGTTTCAATAAAATACATGCTTTCTTCTTACTGTTTATTTTGGTAGGAAAAATAATTATAAAATAACGTTAATAATTTGCGTTATTCAAAAAAGAATATGTACCTTTGCACCCGTAAAAAGATAAAACCCCTATAAACGAAATCTATCAAATGAAGAAGTTATTTCTTATCTCAATGATGGCCATGCTGACGATGACAGTGGTTGCCCGCAGTCATGCAGCGTTTGAAAATGCTATAATAGTGGCTGACACTATTTACTACTCTGACAGCAAGCTTCAGGTTGCAAGCCGTGCGGATGCTTCCTATTATCGTATACTGATGACCAATACGGTCGGAGGCAAGCAGCAGGATCTCTTCCGTGACTATTACATGAACGGAAAGCTGAAGGCACAAGGCGGATATCAATTCGTAGACCTTTCTAACGACAAAAATACAGTCCTTGACGGCGAGATCACCACTTACTATATCAATGGTAACGAAAAGATGCATGGCACTTATCGTGATGGTAAGCGGCAGGGCTATTTTACAGCGCGGATGCGTGACGGAAGTATCGCTGTCATCGAATATGACAACGGGGTGTCCAAGTATGATTACTTCATGGTAAGCCATCCTAACGGCATCACCGAAAAGCGTCCGATCTCAGAAGTGAAATCTCTCTTACAATAAACATAATTATCATTTAACCTTGTGAAATGGCGAATCTGTGACAGACTCGCCATTTTTTTATGCCTTTGTATCAGCCATCACCTCTCTCATCCCTTCATTCTCTCATCCCTTCATCTTCTCCTCTCCAGCTCTCTTTGTTTGCTTCA
>ONHE01000136.1 GCA_900317545.1 uncultured Prevotella sp.
GCAAAAAGAAAAGGCGCTCATTATGAACGCCTTATGTGATATTTTGTGATTGATTGTAATCGATGCTAATTGCTATTTACTTTCCGACGCAGAAGTGCTGGAAGATGTTGTTGAGGGTCTCTTGCGGCGTGATACGGTCCTGACCGGTGATATCGGCAAGGTCATCAATGACCAGGCGGAGATCCTCAGCAAGGAGATCGGAAGGCAAGGCAGAGGCGAGGCCGGTGATGACACGCTGAAGATGGTCATGGGCCCGCATGAGGTCGGCATGATGACGGGCGTTGGTCACGACCACATCCGCCGAGGACAGCGACGGAAGGTCAAGACTATTGACGATTGTCTGTCCGAGCGTGGCGACTCCAGTACCTTTCTTTGCGCTGATTTCCACGGAAGGGATCTCAACTGGCAATGTGGGCGTTTCATGGGGAAGATCGGCTTTATTGAAGACGGCAAAGAGATACTTGCCGGCGGATAGCGACTGCATGCGCTTGATGTCTTCGTCGGAAGGCTGGCTGTCAATGACCCACAACACGACATAAGCATTCTCCACAGCGTTTAGGGCACGGCTGATACCGATATTCTCTATCTGGTCCGTCGTCTTTCGCAGTCCCGCCGTATCAATAAATCGGAAGAGGACACCGTCGATGGTCGTTGTATCTTCGATGGTGTCACGGGTCGTACCGTCGATGTCTGAGACAATAGCTCGCTCTTCGCCTAAGAGGGCATTGAGCAGCGTCGACTTTCCCACGTTGGTCTTGCCGACGATGGCCACGGGTATACCCGATTTTAACACTTTTCCCGCCTTGAAACTCTTTGCCAGTGAAACGATGCGGTTGTCGATCTCCTCAGCCAGGGAGTTTATCTCGGAGCGGTCTGCAAACTCTAGATCCTCATGGTCAGAAAAGTCAAGCTCCAGTTCGAGCAGCGATGTCATTTTCAGCAGCTGTCCTCGCAGCTCGTCCAGTTCCTTGCTGAACCCACCCTTGAGCTGGCTCATAGCGAGCTTATGTTGTGCCTCGTTGGTCGAGGCGATGAGGTCGGCTACCGCTTCTGCTTGTGACAGGTCCATCTTGCCGTTCAAGTATGCCCGTTGGGTGAACTCTCCAGGTTTTGCCTGTCTACATCCGGCATCAATCAGCGCTTTTATGACATTCTGGATGATATAACGTGAACCATGGCAGGATATCTCTGTCACATTTTCTCCTGTGTATGAATGAGGATTTCTCCAGACCGAAACAACGACCTCGTCTACTGTCCCTCCATCGGCACCGATGATCTCACCATAATGCAGCGTGTCCGGTTTTACATTCGTGAGGTCTTTACTAAAAACCTTATTGGTAAAGTTGATTGCATCATCCCCGGATACTCTGATCACCCCGAGGGCACCTCCCGGAGCAGAAGAGAGCGCACAAATTGTATCTTTATCGAAAATCATCTTGATCAGATACGCTCCAGAACCTTGAATATCAGTTCATCGATGTTGTTTTTATAACTGCTGTTTGCTTTCTTGGCAACTCGATTGGCTATAACCATGCAACATGTAACAGCCTTGTGTCCCATGAGACTTGCCAAACCAGCCAGTGCACTCGATTCCATTTCGAAATTGGTTATCTGCAAGCCGTTGTAATTGATCTTTTCTATTTTTTCGTTCAGACGTGGATCTGCGAGTGGTAAACGCAGTTCGCGCCCTTGAGGACCGAAGAATCCGCCGCAAGAGATAGTAACTCCTTTGACCATATCCGTTCCAGCAATGCGCCCTGTGAGCTCTGCATCTGCATTTGCTACATATGGATTTCCCATCTTGTCGTTCCATTCAACTTGCTCTTTAAATGCCTTTTCGAAGTCAAGGTCACAGACACTGTCTCTTCCGGCATAGAAGTTCAGTAGTCCGTCGAAGCCTATACTTTTGACACTTGCGATATAGGTTCCGACAGGCGTGTATGGCTGAAGTCCGCCACATGTGCCGATTCTGACAAGTGTCAGTGTGCGATGCTCGGGCTTTTCGGTTCTCGATTCAAAATCTATGTTCGCGAGCGAGTCCAGTTCGTTCAGAACAATATCAATGTTATCACAGCCTATACCTGTTGAGATCACCGTAATACGCTTTCCTTTGTAGTCCCCGGTAATGGTATGGAATTCGCGGTTGCTGCATTCAGATTCAATGCTGTCGAAATGCGAAGCTACGAGATTCACCCGGTCAGGATCTCCGACGAGGATCACTTTGTCGGCAAGTTGTTCCGGCTTTACATGTAGATGGAATATGGAACCATCTTGGTTGATGATAAGTTCTGATTCTGCAAAATATTTACTCATAGTGATTCATTAAATGATTATTTAGTAATAAAGGTTATCTCAGTGTGACGGATCTCTTTTTCTATCTGTTTCAACGACAGGCGTTCTTTATCAACTTCTTGTTCCAATTGAAGTATTTTTTCTCTCAGCAGAGCTCTGTCTCCAGTTTTTGCCGTTTCGTATTGAGAGCGCAGCAGTTCGAGTTCTTTTCTGTTGTCTGACAGATCATGTTGTTTCAACTTCAGCTTGAGATATCGTTTCCTTGCACTTGGCGACCGGAAATCATTGACATGATGATAGGTAAGAGCATCATTGATCACGAAACTGAAGTTATCGGTCTGATCTGTCAGCCTGCGTCTTGACTGCATTTTCTTTAATTTGGCTATGGCTTTTTCTCGGTTTCCCCATACCCATGTGTCTTTAATTTCGTTCAGGTTAGCATAATGTTTAAGTTTTTCCTCAGAGATATTTTCACCATCAAAATTTTGCCTGGGATTTGTCGGCACGAAGATGTAGATGCACACTTTGCCTTCTGGCTGGTACCTGTCACTGACAAACCATCCTAAGGTGTCCAGATCATCGATTGCCAACATGTAGTCGTTAAACTTGGAATTAAATGGAAGTCCATAATTCTCGGGCGTGTAATATTGATCTGAACTTCGATCGTAGACGGTCATGAAGATGTCATATCCACCAAGGCTCTTCGGTCCCTTTGCACCAAAGAAAAGTGTCACTCCGTCAGCCATCAGGAAAGGGTAATTGGGTGCCGTATATTCGTCCGTGATACCTTTCAGAATCTCTGGTTTGCTCCATTGTTCTCCCAGGAGATGACTTGTGTACAGCCTGCTGTTTCGGGTTGTGTCTCCTTCGGCAAAGTAGCAGCTGTTTCTAAATTCATTGACATAGACCGCCCCTTGTGGGTACCTGTTATCTTTGAAAAAGTCCTGGCAGCGCATCAAGCTTCCCGACTCACGGTTGAGCGGGATGTAAGACAAGAAGTCATCTTTCCCGACAACCATACTGTCAATGACCATCACCTTGGCCGTGGAAGACAACATCGACTGATACAGTCGCTGAGCCGGTGTCTCTGTCTCCGGTTTTGCGACAACCTTAGCTTTGGGACGCTTCTTCTGTGCTCCGACTGTCACACAACTCAAGGCCAGTAACCCCACAATGATATATTTCTGCATTTCCATGATCACATTTTTAAAAACGACAAAGATAGATATTTTTATTTAATATTGGAAATACCGAATAGAAAATTTAGAATTATTAAGGGGCGGATTCCATAGGGTAACTATTTAGCGGTAGTGTCCAGTCAATACTTTCTCTTCAAAAATCTTATAAAAGGCTATCATAAATCGCTTGTTTTTCTTGCGCATTTGAGATATTTTTTGTACCTTTATACCTATGAAAGAGCAAGTTACGGATATATCGAAAGTATTGCAAGACATGACGGAAGAGATGCGGCTGATGCGGGAAACCATCAATCAGCAGTATGCCGAGATTGTCAAATAGAACCGTAACATAGACGCCCTGAATCTCCAAATCCGCAAGAAAGACAAAGAAATCGAGAAGTTGCTGGAACGCTTGTCCAAGTATGAAAATCCTGACAAGAACTCTGA